>JBNKOV010000211.1:0-8058 GCA_050294955.1 Holophagae bacterium | reverse complement strand
CTTCGAATCAGCCTCATTCACAACGGTTTGGGAGACCCACTCTACATTCCCGCACTGGTCATGCGCGGCAGGAAAGACGGCCCGGTTTTTGGCCTGACAGCCGCCATGCACGGCAACGAATTAAATGGCATTCCGGTTATCCACCGTCTCTTCGACAAACTGGACTGCAATACACTGCGGGGAACCATTGTGGCCATTCCCGTTGTGAACATTCCGGGCTACCTTGAAAAGATCCGTTTCTTCAACGACGGCGTGGATCTCAATAAAATCATGCCCGGAGATCCAAATGGTAATGTCTCAGATATTTACGCGTCTCGTTTTGCAGATCGCATCGTAAAACACTTCAATTTCCTGGTCGATCTTCACACCGCCAGTTTCGGCCGCATCAACAGCCTCTATGTTCGCGCCGACATGACCCACGAGGTCACCGCAAAAATGGCCCTGTTGCAGCGGCCCCAAATCATTCTCCACAATACCCCGGCGGACGGAACCCTGCGAGGCCACGCCATGACCCTGGGCATCCCCGCCATCACCCTGGAAATTGGGAACCCCCATTTGTTCCAGCCCGAATACATCCGCCGTTCGCTTACCGGCCTGAACGCCGTGCTGGGCGAAGTGGGCATGATCCCCAAAAGGCACCGCAGCCCAAGTCCACTTCCCGTTTTGTGCAGTCGCTCCTATTGGCTGTACTCCGACCACGGCGGTATTCTGGAAGTGGCTCCCAACGTTACAGAAGTCGTAGAAGCCGGCCAGGTCGTTGCGCAGATCAGCAACATCTATGGAGATCTGGTCCACGAGTACAAAAGCCGGGACACGGGCATTGTCATTGGAAAGAGCACCAACCCGGTGGGCCAGACCGGCGCTCGAATCATGCATCTTGGAATCAAGGCGAGCGAAGAGGAACACGAGCGATATTACATGGGTAAAAAAGCGCAAGCCTCGGTTCACTAGTCCTTTAACTACCCTGACTTATGAGGGGGCGCAAGATTTTTAACTTTTTACGTGGAAAAAGGATGCAAGAACCACAGGAATACGCTACCCTATGTCTTCAATTAGACGGCTGGGAGTTTTCCTGCCCCAATGGAGAGAATCATGATTGTGATGAAATTCGGAGGGTCCTCGCTTAGCACGCCTGAGCGGGTGAAGAATGTTTGTAAGATCGTGTGTAAGGCGCGGCAGGAATGGGGCGCAGCCGCCGTGGTCTGCTCCGCATTTGGCGGGGCGACGGACCAGCTCATTGAAATGGGGCGTCTTGCCGCCAGTAGAGACTTGAACTACAAAACCCTGTTGACCTCTTTCAAGAACCGGCACCGGGACGCGGTTAGGGTTTTGGTGGACCAGGGCCGACAACCCGAGTTGTCACCTCAGGTTGAGAAGATGATGGAAGACCTGGGAGACGTGTTGCACGGGGTGTATTTGATCCGTGAAGCCAGCAACCGAACTTCCGACTACATTATGGCCTTTGGCGAACGACTTTCCTCGCTTATTGTGAGTTACGCTTTAAAGAGCAAACTTTCGGGAGACGTCTCCTATCTGGACGCTCGCACCGTGATCAAAACCGATGGCCAGTTCGGCAAGGCCCAGGTTGAGGTGGAGTCCACCTGGCGATTGATTCGCGATTATTTTGCAGATAACGACGAGTTGCAGGTGGTGACGGGCTATATCGGCAGCTCCAAGGAACACAATCACACCACCACTTTGGGCCGTGGGGGCTCAGACTATACCGTCTCCATTCTGGGCGCTGCTTTGGAGTGTCGAGAGATTCAGGTTTGGACAGACGTGAGCGGGGTTTTGACCGCCGATCCGCGCAAGGTAAAAGACGCGTTCACCATTCCGGCCATTACCTATGAAGAGGCCATGGAAATGTCTCATTTCGGGGCAAAGGTCATTTACCCGCCCACCATGGCGCCCGCCATGAAGGATGGGATCCCCATCGTCATCAAAAACACCTTCGCTCCTGAAGACGAAGGCACGCGCATTTCCGACGAGATGGGCGAGTTCCAATATCATGTCAGCGGCATTTCTTCCATTGATCGGGTTGCCCTGCTTCAGCTGAAAGGATCGGGCATGGTCGGCGTAGAAGGCACGGCCAGCAGGCTTTTTGGGGCATTGGCAAAACACGAAATAAACGTCATTCTCATTTCCCAGGCCTCTTCGGAACACTCCATTTGCGTCGCGGTAACCCCTTCCGACGCGCAGCAGGCCAAGAAAGCGGTGGACGAGGCCTTCTCCTACGAGATTTTGTTGGGCCAGGTGGAGCCGCTTCTCATAGAGAAAAACCTATCCATTGTCGCCGTAGTAGGCGCGGGCATGTGCCGTAAGCCGGGCATTTCAGGCCGGATATTCAAAGCCCTTGGGGAAAAACGTATCAATGTCGTGGCCATTGCTCAGGGTTCTTCGGAACTGAACGTGTCCTTTATTATTAAAGAACAGGATGAGACCCGAGCCCTCAATGTGCTGCACAATGCCTTCTTCACAGACGAAGCCGCCACCCATGTGTTCTTGATTGGCCCGGGATTAATTGGCGGCGAGCTGGTAAAGCAGATTCAAGCTCAGCACGAAACCCTGATTCGCGAGTATGGCTGCAACCTCATCCTGGCGGGCGTCGCCAACACCAGTAAGATGACCTTTAACCGGGACGGCATCGACCTGGCCAAATTCAAACAAGCCCTGGACCAATCGGAAACCCCCATGGACACACAGGCCTTTTTGAAGGCTATTTTGGGCATGAACGTGAGGCGGGCGGTATTGGTGGATTGCACCAGCAACGAGGCGATTACCGAGCTGTATGAACCGGCTCTGGAAGCTGGGATTCATGTGGTGACACCCAATAAAAAAGCCAACACGGGATCCTGGGAACGGTTCTGCAGACTCAAAGAGCTGGGGTCGCGGAAGAACGTTTCTTTCTCCTACGAATCCAACGCTGGCGCAGGGTTGCCGGTGATCGGAACCCTGAAACACCTCATCGCCACGGGCGACCGGGTCACGCGAATTCAGGCCATGTTGTCAGGAACCCTGAGTTACCTTTTCAATGAATTCAATGGCGAGACCCCTTTCAGCAAGGTGGTGGGCGTCGCCCGTGAAAAAGGCTTCACCGAGCCGGACCCCAGAGACGATCTCAATGGATCAGACGTTGCCCGCAAGTTGCTGCTCCTGGCAAGGGAATGCGGCCACCAACTGGAAATGGATGATCTGATTGTGGAAAGCCTGGTTCCCAGAGAATGCGCGGACGCCTTGTCTGTGGAAGCCTTTATGAACGAACTGCCCAAGGGCGATTCCCTTTTCCAGCAGCGATTGGATGAAGCGACAGCGGAAGGGAAGGCTTTGCGCTATATCGCGGAATTTGAGGGCGGCAAGGGCCGAATCGGATTGCAGGCGGTGGAACCCAGTCATCCCTGTTATCAGGTGGCCGCTTGCGACAACATTGTGGCGTTTACCACCCGACGTTATAGCGAAACGCCCCTGGTCATCAAAGGGCCGGGCGCAGGAGCCGGCGTCACGGCGGCGGCGGTATTCGCCGAAATAATCGAAGTCGCCAGAACCTGAAACCGCAATCAAGCCAGCCCTTAGTTTGTTGTCTTATTCCTTATGATCCGTTTTCTGCATTTTATTCGTTTTAACAATCAGATGCGGTGATTTTCGAGGAGGAACTTAAGTCATGATTCATTTCCTGTTTTTGATCTTTGTCTACAGCAGTTCGGCGGCAACGCCGGAACATTATTTTAAATTGGCGGAAGAGGCTGAAAAAGCCAAAGATTTTCCCAAAGCGGTTTTCCTTTATAACCAGTCCATCGGGTCGGTGATTAAGGATGAGGACATCCAATATGCGGTCATTAGCGTGGCGCGCCTTTCCGAAATCTCCATGAAGGTTGGGCTTAAAAATCAATGGATGAATATCGACTGGGATGACTCGAAAGCTATAATGAAACTAAAAGGTTTGAAGGTTAAGAGCTGGGTTGAAGAAGAGGACATGGCTCGTGTTTATGGCGATCATCCGAGTTTTCAAGCAATCGTTGCCGCGAACCTGCTTATGAGGGAAGCGGAAAATAAACCCCATATGGCGGTGAAGTTTCTGCTGTTGGCGTTATTTGTTAAAAGGGATTACCCGCCCGTGTACCTTGCGCTTTCGAAGCAGGCAAGCAAGATGCAAAACTATCCCTTAGCTTTGGAATACGCCACCGAGTATCGTCGAAGGGCGGCTGGCGCCAGGTTAACTCCGGAATTCTCTGAATATCTTCTGGGCTTGAACGCCCATGTCCAGTCAGGCCCCGCTGAAAAAGATTCCGATGCGTCTTTGAATCTAAGAGAGCTGAAGAAGCGCTTAAAAAAAGAACAAACCGCTTCCCTTTATTACCAGTATGCTTTGGCTTTGTTGAAGGACGATCCGGAAAGAAGAGAAATCAAAAAGTATCTTGAAAAGGCCCATGAATTGGAGCCTGAGAATGAAGCGGTCCTCTTAACACTAGCCGAGACAACTCGGGAGCAAAAGAGAAAAACTCATGAGTTGGTCGGTGATCTCCTGGCCTTGTATGAGAAGCAAAAATCAGCCGCGCTGCTGTTTCAGGCCGTGCGTTTGAGCGCAGAGCAAGACAAGGCAAACCTCGCCAAAATGTTGATCAAGGATCACACGGGATTTGAGCAGGGTTACCAGTGTTTAAGTTTTCTCAAGCTTGATGAGGCCATGCCGATTTTAAAGGAAACGGAATGGCATAAACAAGGTGAGCCCATTCAAGCCTCGGTATTCAGTTATCTTAAAGATGAAGGCGATCCCAAAATCTGCTTTGATTTTCTTGGGAGTTTGAGTAGATCTTATCCCAATCACATTGGTATTTTAAATGAGCTGTTAACCTATTCCGACCAGATGACCGAAGATGAGTTGGCGTCTTATAAAGCAAAACACAAAGACCTGCTTCTTCCATTGTTGCAAGATAAAATTCGCGAAGGCGATCTTTACAGCTATCGTGACTTCAAGACAAAAGGCCTGTTTCATGGGAGCAAAGAGGTCATTGCCGCACGGTTGTTCATGAAGAATATTAACCGGTTTAAAAATAAGGAGATGGATTTATTTCAATGTGTGGACCTATTCCCAGAAGTGGCCTTTTATTATGTAGAGTTTGGGAACTGGATGTTGGAAACAGAAAAGAATTTAAACATAAAGTCGTCTATGGGAATTATGGTAGGAGGGAGTAGTAGCGTTGCCGCTTCTCTTCCGGTATGTGATAAGTATGAAGCCCATCCTCCTCGTTGGTATTACAAAAAAGCCTGGGAATTGGACCCAAAAAGGCCTGACCTGAAACGGATGGATGATCGCAAGAATAAAAGGGACGAAAAGGCTTTTTATTATCCCTACTACTTCGAAGTTGAAAGGGATTTTGCCAACAAAGCAGATGATGATATCCGCCAATCCGCATTTAGAAAAGCCCTGCTCCTCCTGGGTCTTCAGCCGGAAGATCTGGCGCCTGTATTTGACCAACGCCGATTTTTCTGCGACAACGATGCTATTGAGCTTTTAGATCTGTTTGAAGGAGAGGACCTCAGTCTGAAAAAAGACCCCTAAAACGATTAGAGACGGATCCCCATGTCCCGTCGGTCAGAAGACATGGTGGACCCGTCCTAATGTATTGAGATGCATCGCGTTATTTCTTTGGCGAGGCTGACCGCCGTATCCCGTCGGTCAGAGGAACCGCCGTCAGCTCGCCTGAATATCGCGAAACAATCTTTTATTTAGCGATAAGCATAACCTCCGTCGAAGTAAGACTTGTGGTAGGTGTAGGTTCTGGCGCCGTAGTTGCCCCAGCAATTCATTTCGGATACAGTCACATAGTCGCCGCTTACGCCGGTTACCCAGGCAACGTGGCCATAGGTTCCAGAGTTACGGCAGGCGATGCGGCCAACTGCTGGCCAGGAGCTGAGGTAGTAACCACCGGCAGCCAAAGAGCCAGCCCAGGTGTTTGCGTTTCCGCGAGGAGGAACGTCAACGCCCCAGTTGCAGCAGGCCATGTGCCACGCCCACCAGGTGCAGTTTCCGCCGTTGCTGCAGCAGGGGAAAGGGTTCCAAGCGGCGCAGTAGCAGTCGTCGTTGTAGCCGCCGCAAGAGTAAACGCGGGTTTCCGCTGCGGGACGCTCGCCGTTGGAAGGCTGGAGCTTTCTTTCAGAAGAAATGTCGAATGAAAGGCTTTCGATCAAAGCGTGGTACTGGTCGGTAGCGGCGCCCTGGTCGGCCATGTAGTAAGACACTTCAAAAACCTGCTTGCCTTGTTGGAAATAGGTCTTCATCTGGTTGGCGGCATGACCGCCAGTGTTGTCGAAGATGTAGGTTCTGGATTCCAAACCGAAACGGGTCACGTTTCCAGAAGTCATATCTCTTTTAGCCAGGCTCAGCATGCCGGCGTTGCGATCCAACCAGCTTTGCAGCGTGCCGCTGTCGGAACGTTCCCAAACACTGATGGTAATTTCGCCCGCTTGAGGCGTCGTGAAGCGAGACATTTCAACAATGACATGTTCGGGTCTGTCCTGGTTGCTGAAGGCCAGTTCTGCGAACCATTCACTGGGGTAGGCCACCGTGTAGCTCATGGCTTCACTGGAGATATCTGCGAGGGTGGTTTCTTTGGCGCCCTTTTCGCCGGAACCAGCCAGAGCGGCTGTGGTCATGAAAAGGAAACAAGTAAAAAGAGACACTGCTTTTGGGAAACTCAACACTTTCATCATGGATTTATCCTCTCTATCATCCGCTTGAAAAAGCGGCATATTTGAAGGGAAAGTCGGGCCTGATTTACGTCTATCCCGCACTCGGAATTTATCGATGTATCGTTATTTCCGAGCGATCCTGGTTTGTTCGTGTTTTCTTTCGAATTGTAAAGGCGCTGTTTTGCAATTCGAGTATTTGGCCAAAGATCTCCCATGTTCCCGATCACAAGTCACGGGACGGTCTATGGGCGAAATTCAGATGTTATGTCTACACGTATTCTCCATTCGAAGCGTTCCCTTTGGTCGTCTGCTATGTTTCGCCTCAGACGTGCCCGCCCGTGCGGGTGATTACCAGCTATGATAGATAAATCAATCAAGTGTAGTACTTTAAAGGTGAGTGGGCTGGTAGATTGGGTTTTGCTCGAATAGGGCATACCGGAAGCGAACGCCGATTTTTTCAACCATTGGCATGGGAGCCGGAAGAGAGCGTGCGCGGTAATTTCGGTATCGGTACTCCTTGGTTTTCTCTGTCGTCACTGTAAAGATCGATTCATTTAATGAGCGATATTTCGTAACTGTGTTAATCATAAGTCTTGACCATATGAAAAGCCATCCTATGGTTATAATATTTTCGAATCTACCAAATTTTCTGCCTTTTTGATATATTTACCGTATTTACTCGGGGCGTTAAGTCCACCCTGGGAAGGCTGGGCGGTTATCCTCCTCCGACACCTGTTTTGTCAGGCCTTGAGGACGCTTATAACTTGCTAATACCATGCCTGATGGTTTTTAATGGAGAACGGCCCCAGCTCGCGGGCTCAGCGTGTGTTCTGCTCTGGAATGGTTTTTATGGGTATAACGACTCGAATTCTTGAGGTTGGCGACAACCCTCAACGCCATGCCGCTCTTGAAGAGGCGGCCCAACTTTTGAGAGACGGTCAACTAGTTGCTTTCCCAACGGAGACTGTTTACGGGTTGGGCGGCGATGCGGGGCGCGCAGAGGTGATCGATAAGATCTTTGCCGCCAAGAATCGGCCTTCCGACAATCCCTTGATTGTGCATCTCGACCATCTCGATCGAGTCGCGGATTACTGTTCCGAAATTCCGCAGGCGCTGGCGGCTCTAGCCAAAGCATTCTGGCCAGGGCCTCTGACCGTGGTTTTACCCGCAGCGGAGAAGGTGAAGAATACGGTTTGCAGGGGATTGGAGACCGTTGCGGTCCGCATCCCCAACCATCCCATTGCTCTGGAGCTTATCAAGCGCGCAGATATGGGGCTGGCGGCGCCAAGCGCCAATCTTTCGGGCAGACCAAGCCCCACCAGAGCGGAACATGTTTATCAGGATATGCAAGGCAGAATTCCCCTCATTCTT
>JBNKOV010000210.1:0-8067 GCA_050294955.1 Holophagae bacterium | reverse complement strand
CCCAATTCTCGCTACTCGCTTTGGCTCCCCTCCACTATTCTACTCCGTGAGAATAAATGTGCAATAATTTTTACGGGGGCTGAAGGTTCTCATCTCTTTGACGAAAGGCAAAGGCGTCTTCAAGATAGCGCGTCAGCGCATCTTTCCAATGAGGCATTTCAAAACCTGTCAACTCTTTGAGTTTCTGGTTGTCTAAAATGGAGTAGGCGGGCCGTTTAACAATACCCTGGAATTGAGCCGAAGGGATTGGCTCCAGCTTTGCCGGAAGGGAGAAATGATTAAATATTACCTGGGCAAACTCATACCAACTGGTTTCTCCGCTTTGAGTTATATGGAAAATGCCACGGCCTTCCGCTTCCAATAAAGCCTTTATGCCTTTGGCCAGATCCTCTGTATAGGTTGGCGTAACCCGTTCGTCGTTTACAACGGTCACCCGCTCCAGGTCTTTGCCCAGTTTCATCATGGTGTTGATGAAATTACCGCCCTTGGCTCGGGTGGGCGTTTTTCCGTAAAGGCCGCAACTGCGTACAATGGAGAAATGGTCTCCATAGGCTGCAAGGGCCTGTTCTCCCGCCCTTTTGGAAATGCCGTACATGCTTAATGGCGAGGTTGGATCGTCTTCACGGTAGGGGCGTTGACTTTTTCCGTCAAAAACATAATCGGTGCTGATGTGGCAGAGGTGAATGTTTAAATCGGCGCAGATCTCGGCCAGGTTTCGGACCCCAATCACATTCACCTCAAAAGCGCGAGCATATTCCTTTTCACAGTCGGGAACCCTGTGGAATGCGGCGGTATTCACCACAACTTCCGCTTGGGACCGTTTGACGGCCTCCCTTGCTTGAGGCAGGTTGCATATGTCGAAATCCTTGTGAACCGCAGGGATTGCATTATCAAGGACACGCATCAGGTCCGTCCCCAACGCGCCATTAGCTCCAATTACCAGTACTCGCTTATTCAAAACCATTCTCCCAAAAGGATTGCTTCACACCAGCCTTCTCCATTCTACAATAGGAATACTGGACTGGTTCAGATAATATGATGTTTCTAAAATTTGAACAAAGCCTCTCGCCGTTTCGCCTCCTGAAAACCGTTCCTTTGAAAATGCTGTGGGGAAAGGAGATCCATTTCCACGCCCGAGGAATTCGAGATGATATTTTCGCCGATACGGGCCTGTGGCTGCCCCATTCTGATGCCAGGTCAAGGAATAGATTGGGGGCGTGTTGGTTGAGTTACCATGAATCGGTTGTATTTTCCATGACTGGTAGTTTAACCCTTGTCATGGTAAGATGAGCGAGTAAGCTAGGCGCGACTATCGAACCTGGCCCATGGCCATCAAGCAACCTGCGCGTTGTTGAAGCGATTCTCGAGAGATGGAGGAGATCCTTTAATGAGTAATCATTCCAAGCTGAGTAGGCTAGAATACAAAAATTTCAGACAAGATTCAATTTTGGACAATGTGGCTCAATCTTATTTCTCGCCTGATTGGGGGCCAGAAGAACTTCTCGAACAAAATGGGCGGTTTGCTTTGGATCGTGTAGCCGCCACCTTGAACTTGAGCACTCCCAAGGTTAAGCAGGAAGCTGATCAGCTTCAACGAATGGGTCGGTCGCCCCTGCAGGAAATGGGCATCCTCCGTACGACCATGGGCTGGTTTGTCGAAATGGAAGCATTTCGGCCCTTTTACCTGGCATCGGCCATCCATTGGGTTCGAAATTTGAAGCCTTCTTGGGATGGAAATCAATTGTTTGCCCAGGATGGTGTCTACTATCTTACAGAGGTTTGTCAAGTTATCCCCTTCAAACCAAGTATGGTTCGGAGTCAGGCCAATAAGGCTGTCAATAGTAAAGCCACGATTGGGGTTTGGAAGGATGAAGAACTTAAAGCCTATCTGGTGGAAATGAAACGTTTTGCCCCTTGGATTAGGGAAGTGTGGGGGAAAACATGTTCAGAGTAATGCTAGCGAGATGTTTGCGGCGTTAAATAGGTGACGCCGCGCAGATCTTTCTCGAAGTATGAGAGCAGATCCTGTAGGGCGGTTCTGTTTTTTTCGAAAGAGATGTCGTTTGCGTTGAGGATGATCAACGGTGTTGCGTCGTAGTGAAAGAAGAATCGGTTATAGGCTTCCACAATGTTGGCGACGTATTCAGGTGAGACATTGAAGTGTTTCACCTGCTTTCTCTTCTTCAAATTCTCCATGATTTTCTCAACGGACATCTGAAGATAGACCACCAGTTCTGGGCGTACATGGTCTTTCGTGATGAGCTTGGGATAGAGCTTTTCGTAAATGCTCAATTCGTGATCGCTGAGGTTCTGGTAGGCATAGATGCGGTCTTTTTCGATGATGAAATTGGAGATTTTCACCTGATGGAAAAGGCTGCCCTGCTTCAGCTCATCCAATTTTTGAAATCGGTTCAACAGAAAAAATAATTGGGATTGAAAGGCCGCTCCATTTTTCTCTTTGTAGAAATCGGCGAGGAAGGGATTGTCTGTAAGGTCCTCGACCAGCTCCGCATCTAGAGAGGCGGCGACGAGACGTGAAAGGTCCCTGGTTTCCGCCCCTATTGGACCCTCAAAGGCTATGTAGGAATAACGAGAGTTCATCGACAAATCCTGACGCCATGGAGCTTACTTGGTTTTAGCAGTTAGGAGGCGCCAGCGCGATTGAAAGCAGGTGCTAGGACACTGCTTTTCGGCTCTCTGCGCCCAGTCGGGCCGTATGCCCCCAACTACTATATTCCGCCGAAAAATGCGCAACCCGAAGAGAGTCATACTCTCATCGGCTAATCACAACAACCGACGTTCAAAGCAAGTTTACCATTTCCGCTAAGATACGCGTCAAATTTTTTCTTTAAAAAGGGCGGATTGCGTTATTTCCTGGCCAGAAACCAGATTTCACTGCCCATCCTGTTTCGGATGGAGCGGTTGGTTTCGGGCTCAAACTCTATCACCTTCAGGCGCTTTGACAACATTTTGTGAAAGCTGTCGGGGTCAATTTGGAAAGGCGGTCCATTCTCTGGGTCGGGCACTTTGCAGAAAACCATGCCCCAATAAAACCCGCCGGGCTCCAAAACTTCATGAACTCTTGAAATGTAGGACTCTCGAAGGTCCGGCGACAGGGCGCAAAAACACGTGTATTCCCATACGCGGTGGAACCGGGTCTCGAAGGTCATGGCGGTGACGTCTGCAAGCAACCAGGTTACTCTGGATTGAGGGTATTGGGAAATGGCGTTTTCCAATGCGTCAGGCGCAAAATCAACGGCTGTGATTTGGGCTTGGTGTTTGCTGAGAAAATGGGCGTCATGGCCCCTTCCACAGCCCGGAACCAGAATCCGAGTCTTTTTTAGATTTTGGTCCTTGGCCCACGCCACCAGGGCTGGCGTTGCGCCCTTGAGATCCCATGGGGTATTGCTGTCCTGCCAGCGTTTATTCCATGTTTCGGGTCCTAGAAAAGACACGCTATTCGCCTTCCTTCTCGTCGGGTCGGGAGAATTGGACGAATTCGTTTTCGATCCAAGCGATCCGATCTTCCTGATTCGCTAATTTGAGGACAACGGCAGTCATGGCCTGGGTTAATTCAGCCAGATTTTCGTAATCAATGGTGTCGGGTTCATCGTTCACCTGGTGGTAGTGCCCTTCGCCGCCCCAGGTGGAGAAGGAATGAGCGGGTATGCCTACGGCGGTTTTAGCTTCCCTGTTCATTTCCAGCAGCGCAAAAGTTGCGTTGTCTGATCGGAAGAACAGTCCCATTTTTGGGAAGGCGTCTTCTTTCAGCGTCCATCCGAATGGCGTAAACTCATCCTTGATAGTGGCGTAAAGATTGGAGAACTTGTGGCCTACCTGCCAAACCTGCTTCTTCCCCAGCTTTTCTGTATGGCCTACCATCTCAAAATTAAGGTTCACCATCATGTTGTTGACCGGTAGGAAGGGTTTCTCAAGATAACTTTGCGATCCCCGCAGGCCCAACTCCTCTCCAGCCCATGCCACCACCAGCAACGAACGTTTGAGGCCGGAGAATCCGGGTTGTTGCTTCATTTTATGCAGGCTGCGAACGATGCCCAAGGTGAGGATGACGCCGCTCCCATCATCGTCAGCTCCGTTGAAAATGGTGTCGCCTTCCAAATCAGGATTGGTTCCTACATGGTCGTAATGTCCTGATAGCAATATATATTCGTTTTTAAGGACTGGATCAGAGCCCTCCAGGTAACCAATAACGTTTTCAATATCCACCGGGGTCTCACTGCCCCTTGGCTTTACCTGGGCGGGTTGTAAAAAACCTTTTTGTCCTGGAACTGCCTTCAACCCGTTTTCTTTATATTGTTCAACCAACCAGCGGGCGGCTTTCTTTATTTCCGGGCTTCCATTTGCTCGACCTTTCATTTCATCGGAACTCAAATAATGGAGCCATTCGCGAAGTTGCGCGGCATCGACCATGGGTTCTGAAGCTTGCACCCCATAGCTGACCGATAAGACGCCAATGAGTATCAAAAGCCTGAAAAATAACATAATTCGCCTACCTATATGGTTTTAGAGGGCGGGTTGGGGGAGACCGTCCCATCCTTTTTGCATCTTCACTATCATACGGTTAAATGGGTGTTCAGGTCCATTCAAGTTATGATTTCGTACTGTTTGATCTTTTTGTGAAGATTGCTTCGCTCCAGCTTCAGGGATTCCGCCGTTTTGGTAATATTGCCGTTGTTCAGCTTCAACTGATGCTCGATATAACATTTTTCAAAATGCTCGCGAGCCTGTCTTAACGAGTCGAAATTCCCCATAAACAAGTCTGTTGACGTTTCGCCTCGTATCTGTTGGGGCAAGTCAGCCAGGTCCAATTCCTGTTTACGGCTCATGATGAGGAGGCGCTCTATAATGTTGCGGAGTTCCCGAATATTTCCCGGCCACCCATACTGACATAACCCGGCCATGGCTTCTTTTGTGAAGGTGATGGGTTGCTTTCCGTAGGACTTGGAAAATTCATTGACAAAATGGGCGCATAGGGCGGGAATATCGCCGGCTCGATTTCTCAGGGGCGGAATATGGAGCGGTATGACATTCAGGCGATAGTAGAGATCTTCCCTGAACCGACCTTCGGAAATTTCATGTTCCAGGTCCTTGTTGGTGGCGGCAATCACCCTGACGTCCACATGCAGGGTTTTTCCGCTGCCAACGGGTTGAAAACGTTGCTCCTGCAAAACGCGCAATACTTTTGCCTGGGTATTCATGGACATATCTGCAATTTCATCGAGAAATAAGGTGCCGCCATCCGCCAGTTCAAATTTGCCCTGACGGGTTTCATGAGCCCCGGTGAAGCTGCCTTTCAAATGACCAAACAGTTCAGATTCAATAAGTTCTTCGGGGATCGCGGCGCAGTTCATTTCAATAAAGGGACCGTCACTGCGATCCGACAGTTCGTGAAGCAGTCGGGCGGCCAATTCTTTTCCCGACCCGCTTTCCCCAAGGATCAGGACGCGGCCGGGCGTGGGCGCGGCCATTTCAATTTCTTCTCTCAGCGACTGCACGCCTTCCCCTATCATTTCTACAGTGGGCAATTGGGCTTCTAATTGTCTCTGACGTTTTTCCAGCCGGGACTGCTTGAGCGCGTTGCCCAGGGTGAGGATGACCTTGTCTAAATTCAAGGGCTTTTCCAAAAAGTCAAAAGCGCCGAGTTTGGTTGCTCTAACCGCATAATCTAGAGTGGCGTGGCCAGAAATTAGGATGACGGGCATTTTGTAGCCCAACTCTCGAATTTTGGCAAGTATTTCAACCCCGTCCATGCCTGGCAGCCAGACATCGAGCAGTAGGGCGTCGATTCTGGATTCTGATTTTCTCAGTTGAGCGATCAGGTTTTCGCCGGAGTCGGCCGTGGTCACTTGATAATTTTCATCTTCGAGAATTTCAGAAAGGGTTTTCCTGATGGAAGGCTCATCATCGCAAATCATTACCCGGCTCATAGGGAAACTCCTTTCTTTCCATCTGGTCGAATTATACTAAATTGAAAAGGCGCCTAGCAAGAGGCGGCATGTCCAAAGATCTAATAAGTTTGCACTTACTGGTTAACTGTTTACTATTTTATAGACTTCGCGCTTGGGGATTTTCATTTCGCGGGCCAAGATCTTTACAGCGGCAGTTGGCGGGTGGCCTTCTTCCAATAGTTCCCCATAGCGGGCGATGGGATCGGCGGCTTTTTCGTTCCTTACGATGGGTCCAATTACAAGCGCAAACTCGCCTCTGGAAGTGAGGCGCTCAAGAACCTCTTGGGGCCGACCGCGCAAGACCTCCTGGTGAAGTTTGGTCATTTCTCTGCAAATCGCGACCGGCGTTTCGGGACAAGCGCTGTTGAGGAAGGAAAGGGTTTTTTCAATTCTGGTGGGGCCTTCAAAAAATATGGCTGTCATATTCAGGACCGCCAGGCGGTCGATCATGGCCTTTCGTTTTTCAAGGGTGGTTGGAAAGAATCCGAGAAAGCAAAAGGCATGGTTGGGTAAGCCAGAAAGAATCAGGGCGTTGACCACGGCGGATGGGCCGGGTATGACATCAATCTCCACATCCAAATTCTGTGCTACTCGGACCAGCTCAAAACCCGGGTCGCTTATGCCTGGCATTCCCGCGTCGCTAATGTAGGCAACCGTTTCACCCGCTTCCAACTTTCGGCTGATTTGAGATAAAACGGCAGGGGGGGAGTGTTCGTGGAAAGAACTGATTTTTCTTTCTATCTCCAGGTGCTTAAGCAGTTTGCCCGATTGCCTCGTGTCCTCGGCATAGAGGTTCTCTGCTTCTTGAAGAGTCCGCTTGAGTCGAAAGGAAATGTCTTCCAGATTCCCTATGGGAGTCGCCGCGAGAATTAGCAAAATAAATCTCCAAAAAGTGCTTCGGGCAGGGTTTCCCGCCAGGAAAGAGGCGGCTTCAGATCAAATGAACCCTCTTCAAGCAACCCCGTTTTTGGCCAGGACAAATGGCTGCAATGGAGATGGAACCTGGACCCGGCTGGCCCACCATACCACGTATCACCCCAGAGAGGCATTTTATGTTTGCTTAGGTGGACACGAATTTGATGGGTCCTTCCGGTTACAGGTTTTGCGGAGACCAGCATGAGCCCTTGCGCGCGCGCCAGGAGTTTCACATTTGTCTGCGCTTTCTTACCGCCCTTCATGACCCGGTGGCGCTTCCCGTTTGGCGTGTTTTGGGAACCGATAGGGTCGCAAATCTCCCATTCTTCAGCAGGAAAAGGCCATGTGCCGGACACGACCGCGAGATATTGTTTTCGAACCGTTCGGTTCTGGAACGCGTGGGCAATGTCTTTATTCAGCGACCGATCTCTCGCAAAGAGCATGAGGCCCGAGGTGCCCTGATCCAAGCGGTGATGCAAACCCAAATAGCCTTTCAGTTCCTTTTTCAGCAACTCATAAAAGGCCATGTAATCGGCATCCCGTCGGCCTTGGGTTGGCAGTCCCTCTGGTTTTGAGGCGATGAGCGTTTTTCCGTTGTCCTGGATAATCCATTCTGGGTTAAAGGGGACAGGCTCCATTTTCAGAGGCATTTGCCAGTAAATGGACACAAGGTCGCCTTTTTTGATGATCCGGTTGGGTTCTTTGCAGCGATATTTCCCTAAATAGGCGCCCCCCATGGTGATAATCAATTTGCTTTGATCTTCTTTCAGACCCGTAAGGGTCTTTACCACCTGGATAAATGGCGTATTTGAGCCTTGGTGGACGCATTTTACCTGTCTCATTTCCACTGTCCTGAAGATTTCTGAAGCCCAGAATTGGGTTGGTCCCAGAGGACCCAGCCTTCGAACAGAAGACCTGCTCTTATTCTCCAGATTCCAGGAACATTTGCAAACGTTTCCTATCATGGGGCCTGGTGATGGTTCATGGTGGCTGCAAGGCATGTGGCGTCCTTCCATATCCCAGTCCCAAATCAAGCGTAGGAAGGACCGTACCGAGTTCCATTTGCCGTGATGTTATTATCGAGGTTCAGATTCGCCGAGAATGCGTTAGTGCGCTTTTGTGGGGCCTGGGGTTGTCTTTTGTTGGTTTGGCCCTCTCGTAGGCGATAGGTCCCTTTTGGGGT
>JBNKOV010000209.1:0-8078 GCA_050294955.1 Holophagae bacterium | reverse complement strand
GAGCAGTAAGCTCATTTTCCGGCCTGCCGAAGGAACAGCCCGGCAACATGGCCACGCCCGTTTCTTCCAGGAGCTTCTCGCAAAGCACGCTGCTCTTGATAATCCCTCTTTTCAGCAGGGACTCGCGATACGTGTTGAAGCTGGGGAACATGTAGAAGGCGCCCTCCGGGAAGGGGGTTTCCACTCCGCCGTCTTCCAGCATGCGGTGGAGATGATGACCCAGCGCTTCCAGCACCTTGCGCGACAGGTTGAGGTAACGCTTGATTTCGGGTCCGCCCTCGAAGGCGGATATTGCTGCGAATTGAATGGGCGCGCTGGTTGAAGTGAAGGTTTCACTGGCCACTACCGCCATGGCGTCGAGCAGCCAACGGAGGTTTTCAGGGAACAGAAAGGTGCCCAGTCGCCAGCCCCCCGCCCCGGCCCATTTGCTCAAACCGCTGCTGATAATGGTTCCTTCCGGATAATACCGGGCGATGGATGTGTGGCCGCCTTCGTAATGAAGTTCGCTGTAGATTTCGTCGGACAGTACCAGAAGACCGTATTTCCGCGACACTTCCGCGAGATCCTTCAGCTCGCTTTCATCGTAGGTGCAGCCCGTGGGGTTGGAGGGATAGTTCAAGATGATAATTCTGGGGCAGCAGGGGTCTTCAGCGCAGTATTTGTCCAGTTCTTCCGGGGTCAAGGCCCATCGGTTCTCGGCGTGGGTGTCCAACCAGCGCACGTTGCGCCCCAACATATGAGCCTGTGGCGCGTAGGAAACCCAACTGGGGGTTGGGATGACCAGATCTCCGTAGTACACGAGTTGAAGAATGAACATGAGTTCTTTTGAGCCCGGGCCAATGAGCACGTCGTCCGCAGAGCGGTCTATGCCTTGGGTGCGGCGATGAAAATCGGCCACAGCCTTCCTCAGTTCGGGCAAGCCGCGCACAGGCAGGTAATCTTTTTGGTGCGCATTCTCTGAAAGCGAGGCTCTGACCTTCTCGGGGACCGGGAATGGCGATTGGCCCAAACCCATCTTGAATACCGTTTTACCTTCAGCTATCAATGCGTTGGATCGTTCGTTAATACCAAGGGTCGCGGAAACGCCAAGCCCTCGGACCTTGAGGTTGAGGTGACGTTGGGAACTGTGTAATCCCATAGGATTCCCTCCTCTGAACTGTGTTAAGGTCGAAGCATCTCGCCAGTTGCTCTGCTAGAACATCTGAAATTCATTGTACCACGTAAATTCAGTAATCCCTAAAATTATAATCAAGCCATAATATAAACATCTGTCGCAAATAAACTTCAGACATCGAATCTCCGTGGCTCGATAATTCCCAAGAAAAAGCGTCCAACCTCCAGTGAGAAAAACAATGGGGTCTCGCAGTGGGCGAACGGCTGGGATTGGGTTGGCCCAAGGTCCAGGAATGGGGGAATACCGGGTCCGAAATCATCGGCCCCGGTTCATTGATGATAGCCAATTCAATGATTGGACGAAATCAGCCTTGATCCAAGGAGGCCACTTTCAGGGCCAGGTCCACCATGCGCTCTGAATAGCCCCATTCATTGTCGTACCAGGTAGATACCTTCACCATGCGCCCGCCAATGATCTGGGTCAATTGCGCGTCGAAGATGGTGGAATGGGTGTTGCCGATGATGTCTGAAGAGACGATGGGATCGGTCTGATATTGGATGATGCCCTTCATGGGTCCCTCGGCGGCGAGGCGAACCGCGTCGTTTATCTCTGCGGAGGTGACGTCTCGATCCACTTGGAAGACCATGTCAACGATGGAGCCGGTGGGAGTTGGCACCCGATAGGCCATGCCGTCCAGCAGGCCGTCCAGTTCGGGAATGACTTTGCCAACGGCTTTTGCGGCGCCGGTGGTTGTGGGAATAACAGAAAGGGCGGCGGCTCTTGAGCGACGCCAGTCTTTATGGGGGTAGTCGATGAGGTGCTGATCGTTGGTGTAGGCGTGAATGGTGTTGATGTAACCCCGCACAATGGGCGCGGTCTGATGCACGATCTTAACCACGGGCGCCGCTGCGTTGGTGGTGCAGGAGGCGTTGGAGATAATGGTCTCTCCGCCGGTTAAAACCCCGTCATTAACGCCCAGCACGATGGTGGCGTCTACCGGTTCTTTTGCGGGCACGCAAAGCAGCACCTTGCGGGCGCCTGCGGAAATGTGGCGCTCCAGGGGCTCTCTCTTGCGGAAAACGCCGGTGGCTTCTACCACATAGTCCACGCCAACGGCTTTCCAATCGATCGCAGCGGGGTCCTTTTCAGAGGTGAGGCGAATCTTTCTGCCGTTTATGATAAGCTGATTGCCCTCAACGCCCACCTCGCCATCGAATTGTCGGTAAACCGAGTCGTATTTCAGTCCGTGGGCCATGCGTTCCGGGTCGGTTAGATCGTTTATGGCAACCAGTTCGATGCCGTTTCTGTGCTCCAGGATGCGGGTAACCGCCCTGCCAATGCGGCCAAAGCCGTTTATGCCGATACGAATGGACATGGGAATGCTCCTTCTACCCTGAATGGGCATGCAAATCTTGATAAAGGATTCAAGGTCTCTTTTATTCTCAATTTAAACGATGCTTCAGGTATTGCTCCTTGATGATCGGAATCCCCGTGAAGTCACGAACTATAACACAAAACCGGTTTCCAGGCCCATTAAAAAATCCTGGTTAATGGGATGTCTTGAACGGGATAACGCGGTTCAAGCTGTATGGTTTCAGTCGGCTATCGCATCTGTCAGATTTTGGTGGAATTTACGGGTTGAAAAAAAGCCCGACCGCAAAGGCCGGGCCTGTGAGCGACTATTGATTCGCTGTTTTCTCAAGATGGGCCAGGATATGGGGATATACGTCGTCCACTGCGTCTCGTCCATAGATGCAGTCGATGTGGCCGTAGCCCGGGATGACATGGCGCGAGTACTGGCTGGGGTCGTATTTTTCCCGCAGTATGTTGTAGGTGGTTTCCGTGCTCTTGGGCAGGTAACAATCGTTTTTCTCGCCGTGAATAAAGCAGATGGGCAGGTTCAGCCGGTCGAAATGGGGCATGTAGATGTCTTCCCCTGTGGCGCTGACCACCGCGTTCTTGCGCATCATAAGCGCGAGATGCTCAAAGGCGTCGATATTGGCCACGCCAAACAATTCGTGAAGATTGTCGTGGAGCAGTTTGTTGAGGGTTACATGCCGGTGCAGCGAGGAGTACAGGAAGGTGATTCTGTGGCAAACCGGGTTGTTGCAGAACCCCTGCGCCTGGGTTAAGGCATACACGCTATTGGCTTTATCCAGCAGCTTGCCAGCCCAATTCTCTTCCTTGTCCACATACGCGGTGAGGGAGTCGATGCCCAATTTATCCAGGAATTCAGGGAGATGAACGCCCGTTTTGATTTTATTGGACATTGAGGGGTACACATTGGCCGCGATTTGCGAGGTGACGATGGATCTCACATTCTTCAGGCCGCCCAGCATGGACATGAAGAAGGTGGAGGCGCCGTAACAATGGACCACGTACTGCACGGTCTTGGCCCCGGTGAGCTGCAGAACCTTTTCTGTTGCAGCGGGATAATCGTACTTGGCGATTTGGTCTCCGTTGGAGCGGTTTTTTGAGGAGGGCAGATCAATGCTGACCCGGTTATCCAACAGCCAGACGTCGTAGCCATGGGCAAACAAGTACTCCAACATATTGGTGCCGATGGTGTCGGTGGAGAAGATGCCCGAGGAAACGCCCAATCCGTGGACCAGGATGACGGGCCCTTTGGTTCCGCCCTGATAGCGGGTGAGCTTGATGTTGACGCCGTCTTGGGTTTGCACGTAATGCACCACGGGCGCGTCTACGCGCAGGGGCCGTTTCTTGCGGGGCGGCGCGTCTGGGTTGAAGAAATTGGATTTGGCGAAAACGCCGCCATAGGTGTCCCAAAGGGCTCCCGCGAAGTATTTGCCAAACCGGGCCAGGGCCTCTAAACGCTCCCGCATGTTGGCCGCGTTGGTGACCGCCATGGTGGTCATCTGTTTGGCGAAGTCCGCCGGTTTAATGTGCAGCACGCCCTTGCCTACCACCTCGCCTTGTCGCGTATCTTTGGTTACGGTGACATAGAGGGTTGAGGTGTCGTGCCAGATTTCCAGAACGTCGGGATCGTCGTGGACCTCTTTAAAGGCGCTGAACCAGTAGGTCTTGCCCTCTTCGGAGGTGAGCTTCATGTTGTAGTCCATGCGCCGCACGCCTGGCCTTTCGGGGTAGACCACAAAGAGGTTGAAGACGCCGTCTGTGGCGGTCATGGGTTGGGCGGAAAGGACTGACGCGTTGAGGGTTCCCACCATTTCCGCGTTGTGGCTGGGGCTGTCCACCAGGGCGTTCAGGTCGTCGGAAATGACGCTGAGCGTAAATTCCATTTCAGAATTGGCGGTCTTGCCCAATTTGGCGGCGCTCTCATAGACGCTGAGGTCTTCGCCACCCTCGAAATTGGTGGAGAAATAGCCCTTCATGGTTTCGGTGAAGCGGATGCCCAGCTTCTGTTCGGCGGGCTGACGCGTGGGCTTGGAGGGCAGGGAGTAATCGATATTCCAACCCTTGTCCTGGGCCATGATCGCGCAGCAACGCTCGGAAACCGCCGAGATGGTGAGCAGCGGGTTGATGGCGAGGGATGTGGGAATCACAGCGCCGTCTGTGACGTAGAGGTTCTCGTAAACCCCATCGCCCTGTTCCCCGCTGAAGACCTGACCCTTGTGGTTCACAACCCCTTGAGCCGCATCTTCGCCCATCACGCAGCCGCCCAGGGGATGAACGGAGATAATGCTGTGCTTAAGGGCCTTGATCCAAATGGGGTTCTTCACGTATTCGCCGCCCAGGGCCTTGGTGGCCTGGTACAATTTCTCGTTGCCAATAATGAAGTTTTCTTGAGTGCCCACGCCGGGCCAGTCGATGCAGGCCCGATCATTTTTAAGCTCGATCTTGCCCTTGCCGTTGTCGTGGCTCATGATGAGATAGGTCTGCATGTTTTTAACCGCGCCATGATAGGGACCCCTGACCAGGCTGGCCACCTCGCGGGTTTTCTCCTTCACCGCGTCCCAGGCGCCGTGATCGGTGTCTTTGCCCACCAGTTTGGATGCGGCGGACATAGCGCCCGGAATGAGCTTGCCTACGGCGCCGGGAATGGCGCCTTCTTCGATAATCATGCGCTTGGCCCGGTCATCGCCCTGGCGCATGTCGATAATGCTGGTGATGCAGGGGCCAACCGGCGGTATTTCACCCTCGGGATGGTTGCCAAAGCCAATGCCGTTAATGGTTTGATCCGTATTGTAGCCAAATCCCAGGATGTCGCCGTTGCCGCTGAAGTTGAGGCCCAACTGGTTGGAGGTTTTCAGGCCCTTTTCCCTGGAGCGGAGCATGATCTCGGTGGAGCCCAGGGTTCCTGCGGAGAGAACCACGGTGTCGGCCTTCACAAACAGGGTGGGCGCATCGAACTTTTCCCGACCCTTTTTCATGATCTGAAAATGGACGAGCCAGCCGTCATCCGTCTTTTCCAGGTAGCGAACCGAGGCTTCGCAAAAGATTTCGGCCCCGTGGTTCCAGGCGTCGGGGAGATAGTTCATGAGCGTGGTGTTCTTGGCGTGGTTGTTGCAGCCGGAAACACAGTCGCCGCAGTAGTTATAGGCCTTCTGCTCGACGCCCACATGGTTCACGCCCCCTTCGGGATCCTTGAAGGTGACGTTGATGGGCGTTTTATAAAACTTCTCTTTCATAAATTTGGCGGACTTGCCGTGGGCTTCCATTTTGGGAAGTTTTGGGGCGTCGTCTGGATAGGGGTTGGGCTTTAGCATTTCCCGGGCCTTTTCAAAACCGTCGGCCAGCAGGGTGTCTTTATGTTCGCGCACGGCCTTTGGCCAACGGGGATCTTCAAAAACCTCTGGCTCAGGCTCCAGAGAGACGTTGGCGTTGATGAGGGAGGTGCCTCCTAAACCACAGCCAACCAGAACGTTCTGTTCCTTGTTTACGTGGAAATTGAACATGCCCGTTTTGGACCCGATATGTCCTTCCGCTGCGTCGATCTGCATTTCTTCGGCGGCTTCAATCTCGGTGTCTGGATATTCGCCGGGCCTGATTTCGCGGCCCCGCTCCAAAATACACACTTTTTTACCAGCCCGGGAGATGCGAGAGGCTGCAATGCCGCCTCCATAACCCGAACCGATGACTACGACTTCATAATGATCTTTGATGTCCTCAATAGGCGACGAAATTCTTACCATATCTGCATCCTCGTGTGAATTTTGACCATGGATTCTCTCGATACCCGATGGGTTTCGTTGGCTCAGAAATGAGATGTTCAAAATTCTATATTTACGAAATTCAAAAATATATTGCAACCAATGGTAAGATTCTCTGATATTGGCATGGTCATGTCAAGTAGTAATTCGCTTGAAACCACGCTCGTTTGAAATTCTGGGATTCCATGGATTTGGGATAGCTGAAATCTCCCAGAAAATTTGAAATTGAGAATCGACATGGCCTGGACCTGGGTTATAATATCAGCCGATTACAGACGGAAACGAGGCGCGCCATGTGGGTTATTTTATCTCTTTTTATGTTTCTCAATCCAGCCAACGACACCATCGACGACCTGGCCTGGCTGACCGGGTCCTGGATCTCTGAAGATGGGCTCACAGAAGAACACTGGACCACGCCTGCGGGCCATATCATTCTGGGAATGAATCGCATGCAGCGTCCACCCAAGAACGCTTTTTTTGAGTATATGCGCATAGAAGAGCGAGAAGACGGCGTTTATTATGTTGCCAGTCCTCTGGGCAGAACGTCGGTCGCCTTTAAAATGACCGAGCTGAAAGACGGTCGGGCTGTTTTCGAAAATGAGGCCAACGATTACCCTCAAAAAATCATCTACATGCGCAAAGACGCCAAAAATATTTGCGCCACTATTTCGGCCATCGACGACTCAAAACCCAATAGCTGGTGCTTTAAAAAAATGAACTAGAGGCATGAGGGAAGCTCATGGGGGCCGCCCCACACAAGCTTCTTCTCAACAGGTTTGGAATCCTAGGATCCTGAGGGAGGCGTGGGAGGCGGGAAGCCGGAGATGCGAAGCCCGCCCTGGGCCACCACTTCCGCGCCTTTGGTTACGTTGGCGGCTTCCTGCGCCACGCGCTCAGCGCCTGTTTTTGGATTGGGATTTTCCGGTGTTCCTGTAGCCATAATCATCTCCTTTTAACGATGCTGTTTATTGATGTTCCAAGGCCTTGCCTTGTGAGCTATCTGACATAGAGACGAGGTTTGAGCGCCATTGTGATTTTTTTCTTTCACGGCCCCCTCTGGGAGCAGCTTGAGCGGGCCGTCATGGTTTTTCCTTGCTCGCTTCAGCGGCCCGTGGAATAATCGCTTTTAGCATGTTGGAGCGAAGGAGCGTTCATGGATCCGTGTTACGAGTTGGTCTCAGAATGGGTTGATCCATCGCAATGGGAGGCCTTTGCCAAAAAACTGATGTTTGGTTTCAAGGGTTTTCCAGAGGACTGGTCCTTGCCCGCCGAGATCAGGGAGCGGCTGGTGTTATTGCTTCAATGGCATTACTTCAACCCCGATATTCGCGAGGGGATTGCGGATAAACGGGCCAGATCGTGGGCGTTCATGACCTCGTTTTTGGATCCGGGCTTCTACCGCAAGTTCAGCTTTCTGAGATCCCGCTTGGAGCGGGAGAAGCTGGAGCAATGGGATCGTCAATTCGCAGATTTTGAGACATTGCTCTACCTAAGCAGCATGAGCCCAGAGCTTCAAGCCGATTGGCTGTCTCGATTTGACGGCAGGGTTCGTTATGGAGAGTCCAAGAGGGCGCGGGTCATCAAAAACAAGGGTTTGGGATTGACCTCAGAGATTTTGGGCGTCACCCCGCTCATGACCTGGCCCGAAATCAAGGCCCGATACCGCTACCTGCTAAAGAAGAACCACCCCGACGTAGGCGGCGACCCAGCAATGGCCAAAGCCATCATCGAAGCCTACAACCACCTGGAAAAACACCAGCCAACCCGCCGCCCTGCCACGTAGGAATTCAAATCGTGGGTCTCTTAAGACGCCAGATTTCCCAAAATATGGC
>JBNKOV010000208.1:0-8083 GCA_050294955.1 Holophagae bacterium | reverse complement strand
AGGCGTTGGTCAATGCATGGAGTTCCTGGCCAGTGGGTTCGCGTTTCCCTAGGATCTTCTCAAAATCTCTGTGGATGGAGGGATGGTCGTCAACAACCAGGATTCGACGGTTTCGTTCATAATGTGTGAAAGGCGATACAGTCTGACCTTGGCGCTCCTGTGTCATCAGCTTGCTCCCAGAGATGATTTGCCACCAATTTTAATACCACCTTGGTATAAATTACCTCAAAGCCAGGCACTTTTCAATGGGTTTGTTTTGTAGCGCCCCTGTATATTTCGGTTAATTTGGGAAATTGATTAGCTCTAGAGAAGTTTCCGGTAGACTTAAACTTTCGGGTTGACCTGTTTCAAGACGATCTCCTTGGCGTGGAAACTGGAAAGCGCCTGCATAAATTCATTAAAAAAGTTCTTGCCCAACCATTTCAGGCGAAAATGTTTGGATGAACGGCGTCAATCTTCTCGCTAAAAGCAGAAATCGACTTTTCCTCAGAAAATGTGGAAAACTCTGTTGAAAAACTTGTGGGAAATGGGCTAACCGCCAGGAAATTGGCCGTTTTGAACTGAATGAACAGAAAAGAGTGCATTAGATAACAGGCTTGGAATAAATGATTTTTTCTCTTGACAACCAACCCGGCGACTTTGTTGGGAAATATTTTCTCAATAGAACGAGTGGTCTGTGGAAAACCTGTGGAAAACTGAGCTGCCAGCACTTTCTAACGGTATTCCAGGCAGTTACCCTACATTTTCTAACGCGGGTCCATAATTTTTGCGCATCCTTACTAGAGGTCAGGGAAAAAGTGGGGTTTCCGATTCATCCACACCTGGCGGTTCGTTATTTAGAGCTCTGCCGTAAACTTCCTTCGCTCTTTTTCTAGCAAAGTCATGGTCCACCATTGCGAGGGGATAGTTGGAGCTGAGAAATTCGGGAACCCATTTTCGGATGTAGTGCATCTGTTTGTCGAATTTTTGGGCTTGTAGCCAGGGGTTGAACACCCTAAACCAGGGCGAGGCGTCGCACCCAGAACCAGCAACCCACTGCCAATTTCCGTTATTGGAGGCGAGGTCAAAATCCATCAACTTGGAGGCGAAGTAGCGTTCTCCCCAGCGCCAGTCAATGAGTAAATGTTTGCAGAGAAATGATGCAGTGATCATGCGGACGCGATTATGCATAAAGCCGGTCTCATTGAGTTCCCTCATTCCAGCGTCAACAATAGGAATCCCTGTTTCTCCTTTTTTCCATAACTCAAATTCTGCTCTATTGTTGCGCCATCTCACCCTGTCGTAATCTGGGCGAAAGGACCGACGGGTAACTTCGGGAAAGTGAAAGAGAATCTGGTGAAAAAAGTCTCTCCAGATGAGCTGTGCCAGCCAGACCGGATCCAGATCACGAGCCTTTCTGACCAGTTCTCGAATGCTCAAGGTTCCGAAACGGAGATGGACTCCCAGGTAAGAAGTGATGTCCTCGGCGGGATAATCGCGGAGTTCGCCGTAGCGACAGAGATTTTCGGTGATCAGTTGAGTGCTCGGAAACGAAACATCAGCTTTCTTGAACCCCATTTCTTCCAGAGGGATGAGCGGCAGCGGTTCGTCGAATGGGGCAAGTCGGTCGAAATGATTTTCACATGGATGAGGCAGCAGGTCCTCTTCAGAGAGTGTGGCTAGCCACTTTTTCTTATAAGGCGTGTAGACCGTATATGGCTTTCCCGTGCCGGTTAGAACTTCGCCTTTTTCAAAAAGAACCTGATCCTTCAGGCTGTGAAATGGCTTATTTCTTTCCGACAGGATTTCTGCAATTTCTGAATCTCTTTCCAGGGCGTAGGGCTCATAATCGCCATTTGTATAAACGGCTTCAATATCAAAGTCCTTTAAGAGCTGCTGGAATGCGTCTGACGGCGTTCCGTAAAAGGTCCAGAGACTGCTTCCTATCTTCGCCAATTCCTCATGGATCCTGCTGACAGCTTGATAGATAAAGGTTACTCTTTTGTCCGCCTGCTCTCTGAGATGATCGAGGATGTTTCGATCAAAAATGAAAATGGGGATCACCCTTTCGTGCCGGGTCAGGGCCTGAAAAAAGGCGTGATTGTCGTAGAGCCGTAGATCGCGTCTAAACCAGAAAATAGCTGTGGAATTTTTGAAAATCATTTTATCTCCAACCTCCCCTGGAGGCTCATGCTCTCTGAATTGAAAGCATAAAGCCATCAGAGCCGGAATTCAACTGCTATTGTTGGCCTCAAGGGACCATACGAAAAAATAACGCAAGGATTGGCATTGGGTCGAGGTCGGGTTAAAATGTGGTTGACGAGTATGATGAAGGACTTTTCTATGAAGTCAGGTTTCATTTTCTTGTGTGTTTTGTTTGCCGCATCAGTCTTCCATCTGATGGGTCAAGACAAAGATGCTCGGGTTTTACCGCCCCAAACATTTTCCTCAGAGCTCTCAGCTAAAAATGGTGTACTTTTAGATGTTCGCACCCCGGATGAGTACAAGGCGGGTCATTTGCCAGATGCGACCAATGTCGATTTTTTCAATCCCCAATTCAAGGAGGAATTGAAAAAACTGGACAAGGAAAAGACCTATTTCGTCTATTGCCGATCTGGAAAACGAAGCGCAAAGTCCGCCGCGATTATGGAGGAGCTTGGATTCAAGCTCGTCTACGATTTAAAAGGCGGTTTCCTAAAGTGGCAATCGGAAGGCATGACGGTGGAAAAAGAATAGTTAGCACTTCCTAACAGACGGCGCTGTAGCACGAGCACCGCCGTCTGAATTTAATCCGAGTTTCACTGAAGTGGGTTCTGTTCTGCGTGAAAAGTGAGGGTAAAGGTTGCGCCTTTGCCAACACCTTCGCTTTCCGCTTCCAGGGAGCCCTTCATGTTTTCCATAGATTTCAAGCAGCTATGGAGCCCGAAACCGTGGCCGCCTTCCTTGGTTGTTTCTCCAAACTTAAAGAGTTTGCTCAGATCGGCTACGCCTTCGCCCGTATCAGCTATTTTACAATAGGGCCTGCCGTCTTCTTTTTCTCCAGTTTCAATACTAAGCACTCTTTCATCGGATTTGTACATGGCTTCAATACTGTTTTTGATGAGGTTGACCAGGGTGTGGATTAATTCGGTCCTTTGAGCGATGATGGGTTTGTGGTATTTGAATTCTTTAAATACTTCAACACCGTATTTCTTCAGTGAGGAGGCCTGAACAGTCAAAGACTCTTCTATGAGGTCTTCCAGGCGGAGGGCTATCATTTCATCTTTGGCGTCCGTTTGCTGAACTTGAATGGCCTTTTCCATATAGAATAAGCGTTTTTGCATGGAGGTCATTTCATCAAGCAACATTTCGTTCTCTTTTTTTAGAATGTCCGCCAATTTAACGAAATAGGTAGGTAAACGGGAGCCCTTTTCATCTTGAGTGAAGAAACGCGCTATATCCTGGAGATTTTCATCGATCATCCGGGCCGCTATAAGGAACCCGGAAATTTTGGAGCTATTCAGCTTACTGGTTGCTTGAGTGCAAGAAACCTTTATGCTGCTGAGTATATTGCCCACATTGTGCAAAACGGTTGTTGCAAAATCGGCTTTGCCTGCAGCCCTTGCATTTTCCAGGGCGGCAATTTGGGCGTTTTTCAATTCCTGGGTGAGTCTCCCCAATCTTAAATGGGTTTTCACTCGAGCAAGCAACTCTTTCATGGTGAAAGGTTTGGTGATAAAGTCGTTGGCGCCAGCTTCCAATCCGGTAACCAGATCTTCAGTTTGGTTCTTTGCCGTGAGCAGGAGCACTGGCAGTTCTGTAGACTTATAGGTCTGTCTGATTTTTTTGCACACTTCATAACCATTCATTCCGGGCATCATGACATCCAAGAGAACCAAATCAAAATGGTGCTCTTCTCCATCGCCCAGAACGTGATCCAATGCATCCATGCCGTTGTTGGCCATCACGATTTCATAATCTTGAAGATGGTTGACCAAAACCTGAAGGTTTACAGGGTTATCGTCAACTACCAGGATCCGATAGTGTCCATGAATTGGCTTTCGATCATCCAGCGAACTTGTTTGAGGTTCGGTGTCCTGGAGGCTCAGGTCGAGCTTGGGAACCAGGTTTATGCTTTCCTCTGCTGTCTCATTGGTTATGGGCAATGAAAAACTAAATGTGGACCCTTTACCCTGAACCGAGTTCACCTCAATCTTTCCACCGTGGAGTTCAACAAGCTTACGGGTGATGCTCAGTCCGAGTCCTGTTCCCCCAAAATTGCGGGTGCTTGAGCCTTCGGCTTGCTGGAAGGCCTCAAAGATGCTCTCCTGCTTGTCCTCCGAAATTCCAATTCCAGTGTCTGCCACCTGGATTTCAAGCCTGTCGTCCTTTTTTTCTGCTGCTACCCTTACGTAACCTTCTTCAGTGAATTTTACAGCGTTTCCTATTAAATTCAGGAGAATTTGCTGTAATCGGTCCGGATCCGCTTTTACGGTTGGAGCATCTTCTGGAATTTCATTGATCAGTCGAATGTCTTTTCCTCGGGCCAGAGGTTCTGACAAGGTGAGACCCAAATCAACAAAGTTAGAAACGTTTAGCGCCTTTTCTCTTAATGAATAGGTTTCGTTTTTTAGCTTGGCAAAGTCCAGGATATCGTTAACTAGAGTTGCGAGACGTTTCCCGCTTTGGAGCACCAGATTGAGGTTGTGAGCTGTCTTCTCGGGTAGAGGCTCACCGGAGTTCTCTACCAGTGATTCCACAATCCCTATAATTCCATTTAGAGGTGTTCTCAATTCATGAGAGGTGTTTGCGAGAAACTCGTCTTTCAATTTATTCAATTTTTGGAGTTCAGCCACCATGCGGGCTTGAGCTTCCTCTTTCTCTTGTCTGGCTCTGTGAAGTTCTCTTAACTCTGCGACATGATTCAATGTCTTGTCTATTGTTTTTTTCAAATCCTGATATTGAATGGGTTTGCTGATAAAATCGAAGGCGCCGCCATTCATGGCTTTTCGAATATTTTCCATATCTCCGTAAGCCGTGACCATGACGGCTTTCAGTAATGGATACTTTTTGTTCAGATTTGAAAGAAGAGTCAGGCCGTCCATGTGGGGCATTCTGATATCGGAAAGCACCATATTATAATCAGAGTCTTCTACCAGGCGATCCAACGCCTCCTGGCCGTTGTGAACGAAGTCAAAGGTTAGCTCCTTTTTTCGAATTTCCCGTCGGAACATCTGTCTGAATAAAATTTCCAGGTCAGATTCGTCGTCCACAACCAGAATTCTCGAAGGAATCTTTTCCTCTTCCCCTTGAGATGCTTTGATTTCTTGTGTTTCTTCTATCTGCTGGATCGAATCCATATTTGGGCTTTCCTAGACTGAATTGACGTCGAACTCCAACGGACCCAATGGCACAAAGGCTTACTGTCCGTTTTTCAGGCTCCATTAACACTCTCCAATAGATTAACCGTTTCCGCTCCGTTAATCCATCAAAACCTTGAAGATTTGCTTGGAAAGGTGAGATTGTTTCCATGGCGCTTCCGCCTCGAGATTTCCATCTCTAGCTCATTTTTATCAAAAAAATGAGAAAAATTCCAGTTTTTGCTCACGAGATCCATCAGTTAAAGAAAAAAATGCCTCAAGAAAGGCGCTTTGTGGAGGTGTAAAGCTGCTGTTTTGTGAAAAATATTCCCTTGCGTTAAAATTATTTCTTGCGCGAAGTTGCCAAGACGCCATTCTTTCCGTTCGGGCTTTTTGTCTCCTTTTGAATTTTTACATAATCGAAATACGTGTTCACGGGGTTATACTCCAGCCTGAGTCCCTGAATAGGTGAGAATTTATTGTGATGGACAGGCCCGGAAAAGGAAGAGGAACGGGTGGTAATAAAACGGTAATATAAGCCATGTATGATATATTTGGGCAGTACGGAATTCCTATCGGAGTCCAGCTGGCGCTGATTTTTATTCATGGAGCGGTAAACGGTTGAAAATTAATAGACGTCCTCCCGTGCCTGGAGAATACCGGTTCCGTTCAATTTTCTTGGGTCTTATTCTTGCGGTTGTTGTGACCTCAGCGGGAATTTTATTTTTCATGCAGAGGGCGATGAGCAATGAGCAATTAGCAGCAAGACAGCGCCTGCTTGATTTCTACCGCGGGCATATGGCTCATGTCCGAGGGGAACTCGAACGATTCGCCAAGGAAACCCACGCTGCTCTTATTGAAATGGATCCTCAAATGTCGGCGTCGGCGACTTTTGCCAGATTGATTAACGCAGGTTATGGAGATGCTATCGTCTGTTTCGACGAAGTAGGACGGTTGTTATATCCATCGCAACCCGCAGCGTCAGAGGATCTAAAATTTGAATTGGATATGGATTGGCAACTTGCAGAAGCGCTGGAATACCAGCATAGTAAGCCGCTAGAGGCAGCCGAAAAATACGCTGTGATAGTAGAGAGAGCTGGCAGCATGAATGTCATAGCGAGCGCCATTCAAGCCCAGGCACGATGTCTTGCAAAGGCCCAGGAAACGGACGCAGCCATCAATCTGCTGAAAAAACTCGGTGGGGAGCAATTCAGACAAGCGATTGATTCTCAGGGAAGGCTGATTGCTCCAGGCGGCCTGTTGATGGTTTTGAGTCTTATGGACGGTCGGTCAGGCTTTCAAGACGTTGCCGCTCTCCTTGAGGAGATTTTAAACGACTATCAAAACCCGGCTTTTCCCGCTTCTCAACGGCGGTTCCTAATGCGAGAATTGAACCACCTTCTTTCCGCGGATCTTTTCCCCCTTCTTGAAGCCGAAGAACTGGCGGCCTCCTGGATTGAGAGGGGGGGCTTGCCTGGGAAGGCCGTATTCGAGAAGTCACCGATTGAAGGGGTATGGCAGATCAGTGGCCCACAGGTTACCGCGCTTTTTTACCAGAAAAATCTCATGGATCAACTGATCCAGTTAGCAGAAGCTCCCACGGAAGATTTTTACATCAGCTTTTTTCCTCCAGGCGTGCCCACCTCCGAAGATGCTCTAGAAGTTATGCCTGCTGGACCGGGGTTTCCAGGTTGGCGATTGGCCTTGTTTCTATCCGCTCATACAAACGCCCAGATGGAGGCTGAAGAAAATACAGCCTTTTATCTCTGGCTTGGTCTCCTTGTGGTTGGAGCGATATGCCTTATTGCGGGAGCTACAACCAAATATATATTGGGTCAGCTTAGCAGTACCCGTTTGAAAAACGACCTTCTCGCTACGGTTTCTCACGAACTCAAAACGCCCCTGTCCTCGGTTAGAATGTTGGTGGATACTCTATTAGATGGTCATTACAAAAACGAGGAAATCACGAGGGAATATTTGGAGCTTATTGCCAGAGAAAACCGCAGATTGAGCCGTTTGATTGACAATTTCCTAGACTTCTCTAAAATGGAAAGACGGCAAACGTCCTTTGAAATGAGAAAGACGCCTCCTAAAGATGTAGTAGACGCTGCCATGGAAACCATGGAGGCCAAATTGATCGAAGCTGGTTTTTCCATTGAGGTTGAGATAGAAGAGAATCTGCCGGAAATGGTGCTTGATATCGACGCCATCTCAAGGGTTCTTATCAATCTTTTAGACAACGCTCGAAAATATACGCATCGTGAGAAGTATATTCGGCTCTCAGTTCGCAGGAAAGGCCGGTGGTTGCAAATGGAAGTCTTGGACAAGGGGATTGGCATGTCCAGGCGAGAAACCAAAAGGGTTTTTGAACGGTTTTTTCAGGCAGACCGCAGTCTTGCGAGAAAAGCGGATGGAGTTGGGCTTGGATTAAATATTGTACAACGAATCATTGACGCCCACGGTGGTAAAATGAAGGTTGAGAGCCAAGTGGGCAAAGGTAGCGTTTTCACGGTAATGCTTCCCATTGAAATGGACCAGGGCAATGGCGTTGAAAAAACTGAGGGGTTTGGTTTATGAGAGAAGAAAAGGTCCTGATTATCGAGGATGATCCCACTATGTTGCGGGGGCTCAAAGACAATTTTCGATTCAAGGGATATCAGGTTACCGCTGTTGACGATGGTCAAGAGGGCTTAGATACTGCCTTGTCCGAACATCCCAATATCGTTATTTTGGATATTATGCTCCCCAACCTGGACGGATACCCA
>JBNKOV010000207.1:0-8115 GCA_050294955.1 Holophagae bacterium | reverse complement strand
GTTACAGGTGTCTGGTTATGCACCCGGTCTCTTACTACCAGATCCGTGAGCATGAGCCTCCTCTCAATGGGGGATAATCCACTATAGTCCGGGTTCAATAGCAAGCCTTTGGTCGCTCTGACCCGAGCATGAGGGGCTGATACGGAAACTCTGACTTTCGCCAATTCTCCTTTTGGCAATTCCATGTCCGACTGAATATTCACGAGGTAAAAATGGTTGGTTAGCCGTTTAATTTCCCTCAGCGCCTTGATTGGATCTGACGCCCGGTTAAACACCTTTCCACCTGTCGATGCAGAAAGATCGTTGAAGATTTGCATCCCTCGGTGAGAGGCGGCTCCCGCCTGATTGGGATCAACAATGTAGACAACCGCGCCACTGCCTTGAAGCGTTTCCACCAATCGGCCCGCCGTGCTAACCACATTTCCCACATCGTTTGCCACGCCAGCCATACGATTTTGAAGACCGCTGGAAAACAAGACCAGGTTTTTATCACCTTCAAGCACCTGGAGAAGCGCGGCAAAATTATTGAACTGATCTAGATAACCTAGCATCTGCCCCCTTTTACTTTCAATACGCACATCAACAAGGGAATGTTGGACATAGCCCAATGGATCGTCATGCTTTCCACCGGCGCCCCCCAATCCAGCCATTTCATATCCCTCAATGATCTTTTTTCTGAGTTTATCTGCCCGTACTTTTTTTAACTTCTTTTTGGCTTCCTTATCTAAGGGTCCGTCTATTTTCTCCATCCCGAGTTCGCGAACGGACTGAACCAGGGTTTGCTTATCTGCGGTCAAATTGGCAGCCATCACAATGGACTGTCCGCTAAAACTGAAAACTGCCGCTACATCATTTGGCAGCATGTCTTCTTCAATAAAGCGAATGGTTTGACTCCGCGCAGACGCCATTCCCCTGCCAGTATTATTCTCCATGTCGAATAGGAAGAAAAAACTACGCCTTCCCATTGGCGCATCGTTTGCCGCCTCTTCATCCACAGAGATCGATTGCACTGACACAATCTCCTGCTCCCGTCCATTCAACTTGACAGTAAAGTCTTTTTCTGTCAGGTTTTTTAGCGGATTGCCGGCCTCATCCAATACTTTTACGTGCAACTGATGAACTCGAACCCGAAAGGTCTCACTTATTTCTTGAGCCTGATCTGACGGAGAAAGGAAAAATAGCATCATAAACAAAGCAGTCATAAAAACCCCCACCCTATTCTATACAAAAAATACGATTGAATTGTTCTGTTTCCTTAACACTGTTTTCTCACTTAGGGATATTTTGAAAATCGAAAAGGACCCATTGGAGAGGCTAAGATCCTGTATAATGGGGGTCATTGGATGGAGGGAGACATGTTTTTGGTCCATTTGCTTTTTTTAGCGGCGCTCATGCAAACCCCGCCTGATACTGTCCAGGGATCTCCCGCTCATAATATTGATTCCTTGGAATCCCGTATTCGAAGTGAAATTCTTGATCAACCCGGCGTTTACGGGATCGCTTTCAAGAACTTGAGTGGCGAAGGCGGTTTTCTTATCAACGCACACGACATGATGCATGCCGCGTCAACGATGAAAACGCCTGTAATGATGCGGCTTTTTGAGATGATTGACGCTGGCGAACTCCGCCTGGATGAGGAAATCCCGGTCAAGAATAGCTTCAAAAGCATTATAGACGGCTCTAAATTCTCCCTCGAGGAAGACCCCAACGAACCGCTTTTTCAGCATTTAGGCGGCTCTCTAACCGTGGAAGAGCTAATGAATGAGATGATTACCAAATCCAGCAATATGGCGACCAACATCCTCATGGAAAAAGCAAAGGCAACTGAAGTGATGAAGCTTATGCGCCGACTTGGCATTGAGGAAATTGAGGTGCTGAGAGGTGTGGAGGATCTGAAAGCTTATAATCTAGGCAAAAACAATCGTTCATCTGCAAACGCCATGATGAAGGTAATGATCACATGTGCTCAATCGACCTATTTTAAGGAGCATAGCCGGGAGAAGATGCTGTCGATTTTAAGACAACAACACTATAACGAAATGATCCCAAGCGGCATTCCAAAGGATTCCGGTGCAAAGATCGCTCATAAAACGGGCAGTATTTCCACCGTAGAGCACGATGCCGCTATTGTGGATTTACCGAATGGCCAGCGCTACGCCCTGGTTATTTTTGTGAGAGATTTCGAAAACAGGCAGACGGCCCAACGTGTTGCACAACGAATATCCCGGCATATTTTTCATTTCATGAATTCTACAAACTGATCCAGACTCGCGTACCAAACTGTATAATATATAGATATGGATTTTCACCAGTGATTCCGACCCGATAGAAGACTGTGCATCCTTTACCTTACGCTGCTAAAATACCCTCCAATGTCGCGCGCTCATTCGCCAGGAAATGCAGGAGAAAAACGAATTTATTAGCCGAATTACTGGCATAACCCCTGCAACTATGGAATAATGAACCCTTTCGGACGCCTCCATCGGCGTTGATCGCGATGTGGTTCTTCAGGTTGTTTTTTGGAAATGATCGGCAATGTTTTCGATAAATATCAGATTATTCAAAAGATCGGGGGCGGCAATACTGGGGTTGTCTACAAGGCCTTTGACCCTTTAAACCACCGGTTCCTTGCCCTGAAGGTGCTGCCCAACGATTTTCTGATCAGCAAAGAAAAAAAAGCCCGATTCATGCGTGAAATTAAAGCGGCTTCCATTTTGAGCCATAGGGCGATCGCCAGGCTCTATGAAGTGGGCGAAGTAGACGGTAACTACTATATTGCAATGGAATATGTTGATGGCCATAGCTACTCGCAAATCATCCGATCCTTTGCAGACGGACTTGATCTGGAGAGGTTCAAACGTCTCATGATTCCCATTTTGGCAGGTGTAGCCTATGCCCATAAAAATCGTCTCATCCATCGGGACCTGAAACCCGACAATCTTAAAATGACGGCCAATGGCCAGCCTAAGGTGTTGGATTTCGGCCTCGTGAAATTCATGGGCAAGTCACAAGGAAACCAGAGCTTTGAGACTATGGCAGGTATGGTTCTTGGCAGCGCGGGGTATATGTCGCCCGAACAAGCCCAGGGTGGCGCGGTCACTACTAGCACCGATGTTTTTTCACTTGGCGTCATTATGTATGAACTCTTAACTGGCAAAAATCCATTCAGGGGAAAGAATCCCTTCGAAACGATTATGAAAATCGTAAACACCAAGCCCCTGAGTATCGAACTGATCCGCCCTGATTTGCCAATGGATTTGTGCTCACTTGTCTGTAAATGTCTCGATAGAGACGCCAATAGCCGGTTCCCTGACGCCATTCAGTTATATAAAGCCGCGGCTACACTTAAGGGTCCTTCATGACACAATCCCGTCTCTCTTTTCTTATTGCAGGCAGCGCCCTGCTTCTTGCCCTAGTTCTCCACCTCGCCGATCTTCCCTCTGGAAACAAGGAGAGCAGCAGAAATCAGGAACGCGATCATATCATTGCTCAATACCTCCTTTTCAAAGATTCTCCCAACACCGATTTTGATGCAATAGAACCCATTCTGAAGCGTTATGAGAAAAGGAATCTGGGGGTCGAAGTCACTGAAGCGCTCATCCTCTGCTATGGTCTGCAAGATAACAAAGAAAAGGCTCGCCAACTCGCGCGATTTCCCAATGGCAATCATGAACTGGATGCTGTGAAGTATGCGTTGGATCTGGGCGATCAGCTACCCGACAACTGGTTGGATGGCATGAAGGCGGATTGGGCTGGCGCTAAAATCACTTCAATGATCTATGAACGAAAGGGCATGGAAAAGGAATTTGCCGAAAGCTTAATTCATCTTCGTCACTATGAGGCGAAATTAAAGCGCGATTTTAGAGTGAGCTCCTGGAATATGATGCTCTGCGTGTTTGGCGCAGGTCTCTTGTTCAGTATGTGGCTTTCTTCCAGACAGTGGCGCCGGCTGGGCGAGAACTTTTTCCGCCTACAATCTCTATCTATCCCAATTGAGGACCTCACAAGATTTTTTGGACTTTTCTTGTTAGGGTTTATGCTCGCAGGCTTTCTGGTGGACCTTGCTTTTGGCGGTTTTTCACCGTGGCTTCAACACGCTGTGGGCTATCTTCTTCAAATGGCGTGGGGTGTTTACCTGCTCAAAAAGCAGATTTTCAAAGCCACTTTGAACAATGCAGCTGAGGCGTTAGGGTTTGCCAACCTTAGGATGCGATTTATCAGCATCTTTCAAATCTTTGGAGGCCTTGCTATTCTGGTGTTTATGAATGCAGTGACCGGGTTTCTGGAAGGCATTCTCCACTGGCCTCAAAGTAATATCGATCTGGATGTCCATTACAGCACTTTATTTGACAATCCCTTTGTCGCCATTGTATTTCTTTTTATTTCCTGTATCCTTGGCCCCCTGTTTGAAGAGATTTTGTTTCGCGGCCTCCTTTTGCGTGGACTCATGGAACGGGTCAGTCCCTCTACTGCAATCTGCATTAGTGCGTTTTGCTTCTCTATTCTCCACCCCCTTACGAACTGGCCATCTGTGTTCCTTATGGGGGTCGGTTTAGGCATAGTGTACTACAGAACCTCAAATCTATTGGTCAACATCTGGACCCATGCCCTTTGGAATGGTCTGGTCATTTGGCTCTCTCATATTGGGGCGGTTTATTAATCCCAAAGGCTGAAAACGCAATTTATTGGGATTTTTCATTGACGGGCGGGGCAATTGTCGTAAATGATGTTAAGGTGCAAAAAACATAGGGGATGAGCATGTTGATTTTCCTTTTTCTTATGACGACGCCCGATACGGCTTGGCAATGGCCCATGGAGGTTTCCGAAAGTCCAACGTCCAGCTTTGGCGAATATCGCGGGAGCCGGTTTCATATGGGTCTGGACTTTTCCACCGGCGGCGTTGAGGGGAAAAAAGTGCGTCCCGCTCTTCCCGGGGTGGTTTTCAAAATTCGGGCCACTATTTCGGGTTTTGGCAGGGTGGTCTATGTGCGACACAAAGAGCATATAACGGTTTACGCCCATCTCTCCAGATTCGGACCCAAGCTGGAGACGGCGATCAGAGAGCAGAACAAAGACCCTCTTGACTGGTTCGGTACGCTTGAACTGAGCCTTCCTATCTCCACAGAGGACCTTCTGGCCTATACCGGCGAAAGCGGCGCTGGCATGCCCCATCTTCATTTTGAAGTGCGTGACGCCGCCAATCGGCCAGTCGATCCACTCGCGCTTCCGTTCCCCAAAATTCCGGATCTAGATAAGCCTGCCCTGCTAAAGAGTCTGCGTTTTCTCCCACTTTCACCTGAAAGCCTGGTTAATGGGCAAGCCCTGCCCTTCCAATCCGACAGGGTTGTCTCCAAAATCCAAGCCCGTGGAAAAATTGGCGTCCAACTTCATGCCTACGCTCAAGGCTCCAGAGGAAATAAACTGGGCTGTCGCGGAGTGCGAGTTAAAGCCGATGACATGGTTGTGGGTCAATGGCTTCCCAGGCATCTGGACTTTGCTTTTAACGGCAATGCTGGGCTGGTTTATGACCAGTCTGTATCGGGTTTCGGACCCACACGCTACTATTATTCATTTGACGACCGATTTGATTTTCTACCCAATATTCCAGACCACCAGCAAAATGTGGTCCTGGACATTCAGGAACCTACAGTCATTACCATTGAACTGATGAACCTGATGGGAAAATGGCGCACGCACCAGTTGACCCTGGACCCCGCTGCAGGGATTCTGCCCGCCAGTGATCCCCTTCCTTCCCCCATCCAATCAACTTCTCTGAATTTAACCCCCTATGAAAATCGTTTGTTTATCAGGAGCAATCTTGAGGGCACATTGCAGACGCCAGATCGCATCATTGGAATTGCCTCGGGCGAGGCGCTGATTTATACAGTAAAACCAAACCAAACTGCATCACCCTTGATCTGGCGAACAGGCCAGGGAAGCCTAAAGAGACAGGCCGCCTCATTTAATGCGAAAGGAAAAGTCCAATTCACTTTGGAGAATTGGACTCTTAAAGGAGAAGCCAAATTACCCCAACAGGTCGTGGTTCTTGGACCTCCCGATCATAGAATTAACAGTGAGGTTCTGGAATATCAGTCTCAGGTTTTGAGGTTTGGCCGTCCTGGCCTTCCCGCTCGAAACTTGGAAGTTCAATACAATCAAAATAGCATCGAGAATCCCACCCATGTCGGCATCTACGCATGGTCTCACCAAAAGGGCGCATGGCGTTACCTGGGTGGAACGAAGGACAATCTCAAGGCTTCATTGAACTACCTTGCTCCCCTGGTTGTCGCTAGGGACATCAGCCCACCGCTCATTCTTAAACCCAAACGCCACCAATATTTTACCGGTGAAAGGGTTGTAATCCCCATCAGAGAAAAAGGCTCGGGCATTAATTCGAAAAGCCTGGAAATCATGGGTCCCAAAGGCCCGCTCAGCGGAGTTTACGATAGTGATAGGCGTTGGGTTATCTTGCCCAGAGGTTCTATGAATGGTCCTTGGACCATCACCATCTCCGACAATGCCGGAAACCAAACGCGTTCCACCAATTTACGCTAACGCCGTCTCGGTCAATCAAAAAGGGAATGCATCTCCCCTTCAGCCGCTAGCACCAACTCCAAGTCACCATCAGGGGCGATTGCGTGTAGAAACTCTTGTGAACTTTCAAGAATTTTCACTAGCTGAAAGTCCGAGTAGGTTGGTTCGTGGTGAAAGAAAGCCAACTTTTTGACACCTGCGGCCAGGGCTATTTTGATACCAATAAAGGTTGAACTATGCCCCCAATCAGTCTTTTCCATTGCCTCAATCTGAGTATATTGGGAATCAAAAATAACCAGATCGGCGTCCTTGAAAAAGGCAACCGTGTCTTTTAAACCTTCCGGCGTTGGGTCTTTATACTCTGCATCAGTCGCATAAACGACCGACTTCCCGCCATAAGAGACCCGATAGGCGTAAGACTTGCCAGGATGGTGTTGTTGGTTCCAGGTAATCGTGACATCGCCCAGTTCATAACGCTCCAATTCGCCCAATTGCTGAAAGGTAATGGTAGAGTTATATGCGTCAAAACTCACAGGGAAATACTGAAATTGCTGCTGACCGCGAAGGCGCTCAGCAAGTCCAGGATGTACAGCGCAAAGGGTAAACTGATTGCCCGGGATATACAAAGGGGTAAAAAACGGAAGCCCCATGATATGGTCCCAATGCGTATGGCTGAAAAACAAATGAGCAGAGCCCTCGCCCCGAGCGAAACCTCCTTTCATTAGATCCAACCCCAAAACCCGAATGCCCGAACCCGCATCGAAAATGAGATGTTGATCGCCAGCAGCTATTTGGACACAAGCCGAATTGCCTCCTAAACATGCCTTGATATGAAAAGGCAAATTGGATAGGAAGGCTCGTTTGGAATCTTCATTGATTAGATCTTCAGGCCGAGCAAGCGCCAACGCGGCTTCCAATTTTTCATGCATATCAGTGAGGACCATGGGTGTGGGAATAGAACCTCTTACACCATAAAACCGCACTCTAAATAGGTCAGGCATGAATTCTCGCCCCTCTCAATATCGCAGCAGAACAAAAGGCCAGCTTTCAGAATCCCTGGTATTATACCTAAAGACAGACAGAAACGCTTGGGATTTTCGAAATATTCACTTTAACCCATTCAATAATAACCACCATCTCCCGACCTGTAATTGCTCAAGCAGCCCATATAGTCGAGAAAGGCGCAGAGAAAACCTGTTGAGGTAATCTGACCCAATCCTCCTGATAAACAGTCGAATTCGCTAAACCCGACCAGACCATCCCGTCTGCAAAGCGGCCCCTTCAACAAACTGGGGACTGGCTCTCCGCAGTGACGACCTGTATTGGAGTCCGTAGAATGATCGGCGCTAACTGCTACGACCAGATCCTTGTTTAGCAAGGGCTTGAGATAAGGGTCAAGTCTTTCTAGAAAATCGCGTTTCCCAAATGGGTCCCGGTCATGGGCGAAAAGATCGGTGGCTTTTACGTGAAGAACTACTAGATCGTGTTCTGCCAATAAATTTAGCGCAGTATCTACTTTACCCGCAAGGTCAGTATGTTCATCCCCTGTAAATGAGGCCGTTTTCACGGAGGTAAACCCAA
>JBNKOV010000206.1:0-8149 GCA_050294955.1 Holophagae bacterium | reverse complement strand
TCTCGCACCTTTTCCAAGGCCTCGCGAGTTGGAACGATAATTCCCATGTATCGTGCTGGATCCGAGGAAAACAGCCGTTCCGCCTCCTCCGGGTCATCCGCAAAACGGTTGTCGAGATCTTCAGTGCCCAGATATGCCGGAACATGGAGATCTTCCCGAATAACGCGCAACAGGCGGGCCACCTCAATAGGAGGCGGATAGAGTTTGGAATCGCTTTGCTCAATCACCTCAAGGGTTTCACGTTCATCAGCCAGGTTGCGGCTGAGACTGAAGATTTCTTGCTGCAAATGAACCATGCGCTCGCGAATGAGATCCGGCAAATCCATATTGGCCAGATTCACGATGTCTTCTTCAGCGACCCGTTTCAGATCGGCGTCGTTTTCCAATTCTTTCTTACGACTCTCATCCTGCTTCAGGGTCTTGTTCAGTTGATCTAACTCGGAGCGACAACGGGTCATGCGCTCCACATGACCTTGTTGAAGGTCTAAAATGCGTTTGCGATCAGCTTCCAGCTCGCGACGGGCTTCCACAGCCTTTTCTATTCGAGCGCCAGCCTCTCCCAGAAGAGTCTTCCACCGAGAAATGGCGCTGGCGGGCGACTCCCCTTCAGAAAGCACCTGGGAATGAACAAGCCGACGCAAAACCTTCTCCCGGCTCTGCATCTGAGAGTTGATGCCCCGGATAACTTCTTTCACCTTGCCAAGATCGGTTTTGGTGCGGTTGAACTCTTTCTGGTTTGAAATAAGGCTTTTGCGAGCGAGCCCCAAATTGGACTTCGCATCTTCCTGGGCAAGCTTCACCCGCTGAATCTCTTCAGAGAGAACATGGGCAAGAGTAGCGCCAGCGTTATTCAGCTCTACTTCAATGTCCTGGTGAGAATCGTCTCGGCCCGAAAGCTCCGCGCTAATCGCCTTGCATTCATCCAGTTTCTCTTGCCAGGCCATGTACTCTACAGCGGCTTTCAGGAGGTGATATTCCTTAAAGGAAACTGCATGAGCCGCTTTACTCTCCGCCAGCCGATTTTCAGCCTGATCAAACTCAAGGGTGTACTCGTGAAAGCGGAGCCACGACCGGTAATCCAGATACTGGTCAAACACATGCTTTTCTTCGGTTATGCGCATTTCGGTGTCGCGTGAATCGAATTTCAGGGTTTCGGCCTGATGTTTCAGGGTTTGCTCGCTAAGGTCCAACCCCACAATGAGCGAACCAGCCCGACTGCGATCTCCTTCAAGGGTTTCACCAGCCGTCTCATGCAGTGCGATCTGTTCCTGTAATTTATCCAACAGCGGCAACGCCTCATCTACAAATGTGACTTCCGCCTCCCATTGGGGCTTTTTCTCGATATGAGCCTTTTTCTCATTAAGCACGCTCACCACGTCGCTGGCCGCATCGTGATTCATCACGGTTTCCAAAAAGAAATGGACAAAATCCGTGGCGGAGTTGATTCGATTCTTGAACAGGCCCAAAATGCCGCCCTGCCCGCCATTCATTCTCAACTGATAGGCGAAAAGAACGGGGTCCAATCCTTCCTCACCCAGCCAGTTCGACCATTCCCGATGGACCGTGGTGTGCCTGCCCTCCCCAGTCCGGGTCTGAGCTTTAAACCACTCCATAAAATCTTTGGCGTGAGGACAGGGCTCAACACCTTTGGCCAGGCCGCGAATGGGCAGCCGATCAAATGTCATGGAGCCTTCAGGTTTGAACATAAAAAAATGACGGTCTAAATCGGTTAGGGTCGTCTGGTGGTTGCGGGGCCAATGGGCTGCAAATCCCACCACCAGGGTATGCGGTTCTTCGGGAAGACCCGAGAGCGTGGGCTGCTGTTTTGGCGGAAGCGCCCACTCTGTGACCACGTATGAGGAATCTTTGGGTCCAAAAAACAACTCGTATTTACGGTTGTCCAAAGGACCGTTTGAGGATTTCATCACATCGTGAATGCTGGGATGCAGCAAACTGAACAACAACGCCCGAATACTGGATTTTCCTACGCCATTTTCAGCCCAAATAACAGAATCCAGGGTTTCGGGATGGCCCATGTCGTCTTCACGAAAGAAATCAAGCGTCAGAGGCGACAACCTGGCGTCGGGATGACCAATGCCGGAAAAATGAATGCGTAATAACTGTGGAATACTTGCGCCGCTAGACATCTGCTGCTTCTCCTGTACCTGACTCCATCATTTTCTGCCGCGCCAATCGAACCTGTTTGGCTGCGTGGTGGCTGGACAGCCTGCGCACATAGATGCGATATTTGGGAAGGGAAATATACCGGGTATTGGGTCCATCCCCGCCATCGACTGCCAGAAATCCACTTTTCTGCAACTCTGAAAGGGCGAAGTTAACCAGTCCGACCTGGGTTGACTTGGTAAGAAAACCACCTCGTGCAGGGGCTGGCGGCATGGATAGAAAAGCTTCGTAGGACAAGCGTACGTCGCTTGGCGGACCGTCCTCGTCTCCCTGCTTCATGCCAAGGGTTTCACATACATGGCGAATATCATTGGCCAGTTCAGAAGGGGTGCCGGAGCGGGATCGAAAGTCGTCTTCATCATCATCAACCTGGGGATAATAGTAGCTCATAATGGCAAGATGAATAATGGCCAGCGCCATGCGCTGTTCCTGATTCAGACCCCGGGCATGACTCTCGATATTGGGAGTAAAGGGACTGGCGTACCCATGACAACCCAATACGAGACCGGCTCGCAAACCCTGGATGGTTTCATTGAGGATTTGGAGTCCCAAACCCTCCAAAACCGCCTCCGTGGCCTCTGCAAAGCCCTCTTCATATTTGTAGCGATCCAGTAATTGACGGTACTCACTGTCCTTGGAGGGTTTGGCCGAACGCAAACCATAAGAAATCAACCGCCCCACCGCAAAACCAAAATCAGCAAGACTTTCTTCTGCCTGATTTTTTACTTCTTCCGTCATATCAGCTCCACCTGTCTGTCCTCAACAATTTATCCGACCCATGGTCTCCCAGGAATTTAAACCCCATCTGGTTTCCGGGTGATTATGAGATCATCGCCCATGAAATCCTCATCCACCAGGGGTTTGCCGTCAATGGCCACATTGACCCCTAAAATATCTGATCTAGCGTGGTAGGAATGAAGCAGGGTTACTCCGGCTGTGCCCAGCTCCTTTAATTCCAACCCCATCTCACGGCCCTTTTCCAAAACTTCCGACAAGCGAACCGGCTCCTCGCCAATCCAATCCATCAAAGCCGCCGTGCGTTCCTCTGTCTGATCTGCAACAGGATTGTAGATGTCCACAACTGGAACCCGTTCTTCCGCGTCTTCATCTTCCTGACTGGGAGGCGGCAGCAATTCGTCCCTTAGCAGGCGATCAATGAAAACCTCCAGATCCAGAATGCGATGAACCTTGGGACCCAGGACCGTGCGGAACACTTCGGGAATAACTGGCTTGAAAAATGGGCTTTCAATTTCCAGGGCGGGAAGAAAGACCTGTTCGTTCAGGTCAGGCATTGGCGTGCGCGCCATATTCCGAAACCGCTGATAGGCCTGCTCTTCGAGAAAGGCCGGGCCAGCGCCCAGAATGCGGCGCTGTAGGTCCATGTGGCGGCGTTGACACAACTCAAGAATGTCGATCAGGTCGTGGATATCTCTCAACCGCACATGGTCTTCATGCTTCTTTAGTTGATCTTTTAACTCTTGAAGCAAGCGGCCCTGCTCTCGAATCAATCGCTGAACGTGGGTATGCGCTTCCTCAATGCGAGGCGAAACCTCTCTGATCCAATCCACGCTGCGCACATCGCGCTTAACGGACCGGAGCATGTCGTCTATATAACGCTCGTACTCCAAACTGAGGAGCATGGTTCTTTCGGCTTCGCGTCTGGTGCGCCCAATTCGACCACTTCGAATTTGTTCGTAAAGCAGGAACAGGTTGGAAATCTGTTCATCTTCGATGGGTTGGTCCAACATGCGCAAATAGAGGTGAATGGCTTCACGGGTGGCCCGTATGATAAATAAGTCGGAATCTGGGTCGTGATAGGATTGCAGCAACCCATATCGGAACGAATAGGGCCTGGTCTCCTCGTTCTCAAGCCAAATGCATTCCTGTTCAAATACGCCCTTGCCCTCATTCATGAGATGATTCAGGGTGAAGTCAACAATTTCCTCTACTTGGGACTCGGTTAGATCCGGCTGCCGCTCCAATAAATGGGGCGTTAAATCTCCGATGATCTCCTCACGGGTTGCGCCTCGCCCCATGCCTGGCGCCATTCGGGCAAATACAGAATCAAAAATCTGAAGTGCAAGAAAGGTGAAGTTCTGCCCGTGCCACTCGGGGTAATAACCGCTTTCGCCTTTAGCCGCCATTTGATGAATGGGATAACTCATCACCAGCGCCTGCATCCGCCGGGCAACCACCTGAGGCCAGGATTCCGCCGCTGGCTCCTTGGGAAATTCGAGTTGAAACAGAGTGCGGTCGGAATCAGTCATAAATCGTATAATACCTTGAAAATGCCAAACTTGAATTCAAACGGCAAAGACCGGAGAGCAGGCGAGACAACATAACGCCTTGAGACCGGATTCCGAGAACCGTTCGCTATGAGGATGTCATTATAATGGAAATCTGATTCCAAGGTAACCCCATGGTTGAACAAGGTGAGACTAACGGAAGATAGCCCTTTCTTTTTCATATATTTCCGTGACATCTCAATTTTTAATCAAGGTCTTTTCCCATGAATCCAACGCCAATATTCTTCTGCGCGATCCGACACATATTTCACATCCCTTTTGAGGAGGAACCCTTCTGTAACCAACTCGGAAGCCGCCAAACCAACCTTGTCCATATAGACCGATTTAGTTGGGTAGAGCTTCTTTATGGAAGGTCTTGGGTCCGTCCCTTTCGTTGCCTCCGTAAGCGGCAGTGGGATATAGCTGCCGCGGAAATCGGACAATGCCCCGTTTCCGCCATCCATTCCCGTGCGCACATGCCAGGGCGCGTATGTTGCCAAGGGAACCCTTAACTCAATATTCCTAATGCCTTGAGACTCATTACCAAGACCATCAACCTTAGAAACCAATGACGGGAATGGAGCCGTAAACCAGGGGGGTTGATAATCAATAATACCCTGAGACCAACGGGGACCGTAATCCATTCGGTAGGCCTGATGAATAACCCTGGGCTGCACGACCCCTGGAATTCTGGGAAAACCCGTCTGTTCAATATGCACCAGACTGCGATTGCTGATTTTGGGATAAACGCTTTCTGGCGGATCGCCCTCCCCTTTCACCCATTCCATGAGTCGAATAAACAAAGCGCGGTAATTCACGCTGAAATCCAGAGGATTGCCCGTCCAGGCCTGCATGCCTTCCCATTTACGCTCTGGCGCAGGGGGAAAACGATCAACAAAATGCTGGCCCGAGGCAATATGATAGATCCGCTCATGGCTCAATGGCGCGATATCACGCTTTCCCCTCGAATCTGTATGAATGAGGGAAGCTGCTCTGCCCCAATACTCATAACCCGTATTTACAAAAAAGGTTTTGGGTAAATCTTCCCATAATTGTGTCTGGCTCACCAACCCGTCCATTCTCCATTGAATAGGGTCTCTTTGCACCTCGCTTGTGAAGGGAAAAACATCGGTGGGATAAAAGAATGCGGAATATTGATGTCCATCTCTCGATGGTTGAGCAAAGCGGTGATTGAAACTCCCTCTTCCGGCTCCCGCAGTGATCGCCATAACACCGTCGAAGGCCTTTCTGCCCTTTTCGTCAACATTGAATCCCTGGTACAGAAAATGACGAAGGAACCGACCAGTCTGGGAAACCCCAACGCCAATTCCGAAACGAGCCGGAAAGTCGCATTGTTTATCGTATTTCACAAAGGAAACCATATCCCGGACAGCCGCCAGCCCCAGACCCACAACTCTGGGATCTCGCGCCTTATACATCAACTCATAAATGTAACCGGCCTTAAATCCGCCTTCTAAATATATGTGGCCCTGGTCGGCAACCACTTTCCCCTTTTCTTCCCGAGCAAATCGCCAACGATTCCTGGGAATCACCTGTCTCAATGCAGTTCGCCCGTCTCTCATAGTCAGAGTATTGGATTTGTCTTGTTCATCAAACACGGGATAGGGAATATGGTTTCGGTGTCCAACAGCAAGAGAAGCCACGGGTTCATCTACCCGCCAATCACAGCGAACCAGTCCTGTAATAGTTCCACCACCGGTTCTTTTCACAACAGGCGCTTCAAGCCGCAGAAGGCCCGGCTCAGGGGGAACATCAAATTGCCATCCCACCCAAATCAGGGTTAAACCTTTCTCCATAATCAGACCATCGCCAAAGGATTCTGGATCGCTGCTTTTCAAATCCCGCTTTTTAGCCCGATTGAAATAGCGATGGGAGAATTTCCCTCCACGATTGCTCACTTCCACCACAGCCACGCCACTGCCCTTCTCATTGTCTACGGGACGGAGCACTACAAGATCGGCCCATGCCTCAACCAGCCCGTTCTCATTCCTTGGCGCCAATTGCAGATCCACAATCCGATTGTTAGCGTGGGCAGCCGGATCGAAACCAAATAAAATTCGACCATAAAGCAGTTCATAAGCGCCTGCGCCGCCAAAGCTCCTTCCATTAAGCACAGGCTCTATTCGATCAGTAACCAACTCCAACACTTTAGCTTGGGCGCACAATCCCGTGAAGCCAATTAAAAAAAGGCCGGAAAAGGTTAATGAGGTAATTGACCTGGGACCATGGTTCATCTCGCCCTCCCGCTATATGGGATAAAATCCTCTTGAAGTATAACCCGATTCGAAGCGATTATGTAAGCCCCATAGAAGAAGGCTTAGCCAAACAAAAAACCACAGGCGTAGGAAAATGCATCCAATCAACCATTTAACTCAACATAAATCCGCAAGTATTGTACATTAGATGAATTCCTTTGACATAACGAATAGGATTGACTTAAAAATAAAGGAACTGGAGGGTTGTTCCCATGGTTCCATTTAATGATGACATAGGTTTGCAGGAAACCCTAGCCCATTTCAACGCCAATCTGCCTTTGGAAGAAGCCTTCACGCCTCCTGCTTCATGGTACATCAGCGATAGAATCCTTGAACTTGAAAAAGTTACAACCTTCTCAACCTCCTGGTTATTCGTAGGCAGAGCGGCTCAGGTCAGACATTCCGGCGACTATTTCACAGGGTCGTTTTTGGGGCGTCCCTTTGTAGTGACCCGAGATGAGGCGGGCCAATTACGAGCATTCTACAACGTTTGCAGCCATCATGCAGCCTGTGTAGCCAAGGGCGCCGGAACGGTTCAAAAACTCGCCTGCCCTTATCATGGCTGGACTTATAGTCTCTCCGGTCAACTCACATCTGCGCCAAAAGCTGGCGACATCAAGAAGCAAATGGCAGTCGGTCTGGATCTCAAGCCAATACCCGTAAAATCTTGGGGGCCTTTCATTCTACTGCGTTTTTCTGAGCAGGGTCTCGACTTGGAAGAACAATTGGAGGGCCTGACCATTGAATTTCCGAAAGAGGCCTTCGACAACCTGAGGTTCATCTGCAGAAAGACATACGAAATCCACTGCAATTGGAAGGTTTTCATCGACAATTACCTGGATGGCGGCTATCACGTGCCATACATGCACAAGGGTTTGAGCGCTCAACTCAACCTGAAAACCTATCACACGGTCATGGGGAACCGCTGGTCTGTGCAAGCCTGCAGCGCCAGCAGTGGAAGCGGGATAGACCAAGATTTGGATTTCGGCGAAAGACTGGGCGAAAGAGCGCTATACGCATGGATTTACCCTCATTTTATGCTCAATAGGTACGGACGTTGGTTGGACGCAAACACCGTCATTCCGCTAGATTCAGACCGATGTCTAATCCTTTTTGATTACTTCTATGATGGCGACATTTCTGAGGATGAACTGAACCGGGCGTTGACTGCATCGGATAGAGTGCAGCAGGAGGATACTGAAATCTGTAAAATGGTGCAGACCGGACTTCATTCAGGCGCCTACAAGCAGGGCATTTACGCTCCAAGATTTGAAGCGCCCATGCACCACTTTCATCGGCTGCTTTCAAGAGATCTTAATTCGAAAGACCCCTGAAGTACGAGGTATTCAAACCGAAAACACGACTCAAAAATCGGTTCGGTTTAAAGGCCAATCAGGACGCCAA
>JBNKOV010000205.1:0-8182 GCA_050294955.1 Holophagae bacterium | reverse complement strand
TTTCCAGGCTATTCTTGATTTCTCCCAAAGCCTATAAACAGGCCAACGAGGAACTCTTCTACATGGTGATTTCTGAAAATACACCCCTCTGCGTATTCTTTCAAAAATTTCGGGGAGCAGGCCTGATTTAGGCCCGTATATCTCAAAACTCTAAATGGCATTCCACAGTCCTCCTGTGAAGGATGACTGAGAAAACGCGCTCAGCCCTAAGGCAAAATGCGGACCAGTTGCTCCAGTAAAATATATAACAACACTATACAATGATCAGGTTAGCAGCTCGAACATCCCAGCATTGTTTCCCCACAAAGGCCTCAGGTCTGCAGGTCTCAATTGACAGCTTCAAGCATGGTTCTCTAACCTTAACCCCACTCCTGAGTCCATTCCATGGTCGGTCGCAATGGGATGGTAAAAAACCGAACGCATGTCACATCTAAATTTTATTTCGAAGAAAGCATCCGCATTTTTCCTGCCAATTTATATTTAAAAAGATTACCTTTTTTAGTCCTTTCTCTTAAAAACTGAGATAAACCTAACAGTGTTCTTAACCTCAAAACCGGTATTTCCACTATGTAACCCAATGGGATCCCCTATTGGAAAACTGCAACCCTGGAGTGCGGCGCAGGCAGCAAACACCAGAGCCAGCCTCACACAACCTCACAAAGCTAAACACTATATTACCAATAGATTAAGAGATCTTATCTCCAGCTTAGCCCGTGTATTTTTTTATGGAAAGTATACCTTAAATTAGATAAACATCCCTATCGGTGATATTATTCCCATTTCTTCAAAAAAACCTTGTTTTTTTTAGAGTCGAGTCTTAGAATCAAAAAATGTCTTTAATGAAAAGACACCCGCCCCAACCGAATCAGAGAATTTATGCGCGTGCGCATGGGCTGATTTAATCGTTTGGTCCCTGCTTGCTCGCATGACGTTGGGGTTACTTCCTGAAGGGGGGACACTTTTGCGTTTAAAGCTTATTATCAACGCGGGCCTGGTTTTGCTGGCCTGTTCCTGGCTAACTGCCTCAGACGGCGGTCAGTCCCAATCTAAGAAAATGGACGACGCTGCAGCGCGGAAAGCAGCAGAGTCCTGGTGGCTCATGATGACCGGCATGTCCGGTATCAAACCCGAAAACGCGCCTGTATTGAAAGATATGGAGCGCCGTGGCGTTCAGCCCGCCGAGATGGTGGAACGAGACATTCACGACAACCCGGTAAATCATTCCCAAAACTCGAATCCGGCCTACAAAGTATGGACCCATGCGGAATACATCAAACACTATAGCCGCCTTGGAGCCACGCCGCCGCCCGGTGGATACGATGATTATCTCCGCCGCCAGGGCATTGAAGTTAATAATAGGGAACACCCCTTTCCTCTGGATGAGGAAGACCAGTTGAAACAAATGGCCGGTCACAATATTGACGGTATGAAAGTAAAGCGGGGCCGAACAGAAAGCGCCGCTTCTGTGAATATTGCGGTAAAAAAAGGAACAAACTCCGGCGCTCAGGTAACTCGAAGAAAGGAAAATGAGAAGGTCTACAATGTTGCAGCCATCCACAAGGACATTGTTTACACCCGCTTCGGAGATCACGATCCCGACGGTATGATGTACGTGCTGCAAGAGGACAAGGAACGGGTTCAGGCCTGCAAGGGCTTCAACTGCGGTCATGATCCCCTTTTCTACGGATCCCGCGTTAAGGATTCCGAAGCTCTGGCCCCTCAACCCCTGGTTATTCGCGCCAATGTGGGCGACAAGGTTACCATTAACTTCACCAACGAACTCAGCGACATGGCCTCTTCCATTCACATCCACAAGGCCAACTACCACGCAGACACATCCGCGGGTTCGGTTGCCGGTTACAACGTAGACTCCACGGCCCAGCCAGGCGAGACCATTACCTATGAGTGGGAGATCCCCGACAACCCGACCGTAGAAGGCATCTACTATTTTTACAGTCATGTAGATCCACGCTGGCAGGTGCCTCACGGCCTCCATGGCGCTCTGATTGTCGAACCCAAGGGCAGCGTGTACATGGATACGGAAACGGGTGATCCCCTGAGCTCAGGCTGGGGCGCGATCATTTATAATCCAGACCCCGAGGTTCGCGCATTCAGAGAATACGTGGTGATGTTCGAGGACCGTTTGGACATTGTGGACGCCAACGGAAACAAGCCGGTGGATTTGTACACGGGCGTTCAAGACACGCTGGGCAAGGGCATCAGCTATCGCTCGGCTCCGTTCTTTAACAACCAGAATATGTTCTTGGATGAGTCTATGGCCTACGGTTCTTATACTTATGGCGAATTCTCAACCCCAGTTCCACGCTGGTACGTGGCCGACCCCATGCGTGTTCGCGTGATTCACGCGGGTTCTGGGGAGCACCATGTCTTCCATAACCACGCCCACCGCTGGCGGGTGAATCCCAAGCAGGAGGACGACAACCTTACGGAGCCTTCCAAGTCCGATGAATACGACGCCATCTTCCCTGAATCCACCAGGATCGATTCCCAGACCATGGGTCCGGGCGAGGTTTTTGATCTCGAGATGGAAGGCGGCGCCGGCGGCGCTCAGCGAACGGTTGGCGATGTGCTTTTCCACTGTCATATTATCGAGCACGTGGTGGAGGGTATGTGGTCTACTCACCGCGTCTACAACACGTTGCAGGATGACCTGGCCCCGCTTCCCGACATGGAGCCTCTGCCAGAAGCGGTGAACTCCACCGAGTTGTTGAGGTTGGCGAGAGAAGGCAAGGCGGCGGTTCCCGTGGTGGATCGCTGGGATGGAACCCCCATTACGGAAGACAATATTCGCGAGTGGATTTCCTGGCAATTGCCGCCGCAAGGTGTTCCAGATGAAGAGATTATCGTTGATCCCATTCATGGAAATCGCACTCAGAACAAGGCGAACAAATGGGACTGGATTTTTGAAGAAACCTCCGCTGGACCTCTAGCTAAGGGCGAACCCAATGACTGGTTCTTTGGCCCCGGCTGGCCTGCGCCCGGCGAAGGTCCAGGGGCTGGTCCCGTTGGGGAACGTCCCGATTTGCTTTTCAATCCGGTAGACGGTCGTCTGGCCTATCCCTTCCTGAAACCCCATCTGGGACGGCGACCGCCTTTTGCGCCCATTCGCGATAACAATCCGGATACCCAAGGCACTGCCTACTTGGGTCAGAACCTGAGCAAAGAAAGCCAGCACTGGCCTTCTGGATATAAGTACGGCAGCGGTTTGGCTCCTGAAACCGCCGGCGTGCGTCACTACGATATCACCGCGATTCAGCTTCCCATCGAGTACAACAAGCACGGGGATGTGGATCCCAACGGCATGATCTTCGCCCTGTCTGAAGACGTGGCGGATATTCGAGCCGGAAGCAAACCAGCCGAACCCCTGGTTCTCCGGTCCAACGTGAACGAACTGGTGCAGATCACCCTGCGCAGCGCCCTGCAAGACTATGAGGAAGTGGACTTCCACTCCAAGGTGGGAATGCATATCCACCTGGTGCAATACGACGTGCAATCCTCAGACGGCGCGGTTGCGGGCTATAACTACGAAACCATGGTTCGCCCCTCTATCGACGCAGACGGCAACCCCATTTTGGGGAGAAAGGCCGCAGCGCCTATGGTTCCCGTGGACGCAGGTCCGCTGGACATGTCTGACGAGGTGATGCACACCACCTGGTTCTCCGACGTGGAACTGGGCACGGTCTACTGGCACGATCACTCAAAACTGGTGGTGTCTCTGCCTCACGGCCTCTTTGCCGCGCTCATTGTGGAGCCAGAAGACGCCCAATACAAGGACCGGGTAACCGGAGAAGACAAGTACGTTAAGAACGATTCGGGTCATTTCGCCTCAACCAACGGAACCACGGGCACCCAAATCGCAGACATCCAACTTCCTGAATCCACGATTGATCCCAGAACCGGTCAGAAACGCTCGGATTTCCGCGAGTTCTTCTTCGGCTTCAACGACGCGACCCGGCTCTTTACAGAGAACTTGAGCTTCTCCGCTCTGGAACACGGCGAGAGCCGCAGAAACCCGGAAAAGGGCTTCTCCAGCATCAACCTGAGAACGGAACCCTTTGACTATCGACTGAGAGTGAATCCAGATCCGTCTCTGGTGTTCAGCAGCTATGTTCACGGCGATCCGTCCACCATGATGATGAAAGCCTATGTTGGCGATCCCATCGCTCTTCGTTCCGAAGGCGGCGGCACCAACGGCATCCACGTTCTGGGCATGCACGGCCATCGCTGGAACTTCCAGCGCGGCGCGCCGGAAACCTCGCCCTTGAGGAACTTTGTGGTTGAAGGTCAGTCCGAGGGCTTCAGTCATGAGCTGGACAGAGGCGCCGGTTCGAACATGGGACCCGGCGACTACCTCTACTTTGACGGCGACATGGATCACCGCTCTGAAGGGGTCTGGGGCATATTCCGGGTGTTTGACACCAAAACCGATGAGATACAGCCACTTCCAGACAGAGCGACGCCTTCCGAGGGCGAGGGTTATTTTGATCGTCAGCGAGGCAAAGCCCTGGTAGACGGTCGGCCCGCAAAAGCCGCCGACCCGGGCAATCCCGGCCCCGCAGACGCGCCGGTTCGCACCTACCAGGTTGTGGCTATGGAGTACGAAATCCCCTACGATTCCAGAGGTTATGGCGATATGTTCGGTAAAATGTACGTTTTAGCCGAGCACGAAGACGCCATTCGGCGCGGAGAGCGACCCACCGAACCTCTGGTCATTCGCTGCAACGCTGGCGACGTGGTGGAAATTCAACTCACCAACAAACTATCCAAATCTCATGTGGGCATGAACGCCAGTCTGGTTCTCTACGATACCGCCGGATCTGACGGCGCCACGGTTGGCTGGAACGGCGATCAGACCGCCGCCCCAGGCGAAACCGTGACCTACAGATGGTACGCAGATCGTGAACTGGGAACGGTTTACATCTACAACCCAGCGAATTTGGACCATACCCGTCACGGCCTCTTCGGCGCGCTCATTGTTGAGCCTGCAGGTTCTTCATGGAAAGATCCCTCAACAGGAGAAAGTCTGGCGGCAGGCTGGCGCGCGGACATCTATCCGGGCGACGGCACAGACCCCTATCGTGAATTTGCGCTCTTCTTCCACGATGGCGTAGATCAAATTCGCTATCGGGTTGCTGTAAACTACAGAACCGCAAGACGAAACGGCGCAAACGAGGTATTGCCAGGGGGACCGGGCGGCAACGTTCGCGACCAATCTGAGGATACGGTTCACGACAGCCGAATCTGGGGCGATCCCGTGACCCCGATCATGGAAGCCTACGCGGGAGATCGCGTGGTCATCCGTCAGTTGCAACCAGCATACGAAGACCATCACGTGTTCCATTTGCACGGCCATTCCTGGCGACTGGAACGAGAAGAGCCCGACAGCCAGCTCATTGCAGACATCACCAACAGCGTGAGCACGGCTTATGACATTGAGTTGGAGGGCGGCGCCAAGGTTGGCGACCATCTCTATCACTGTCATATCATGGACCATAAGGTCATGGGCATGTGGGGTCTGTTCAGAGTTCATTCCTCGGAACAGGACAACCTCCAGCCCTTGAACAAAACTCGCGAAAAAACCGCGAGCGCAGCCCCGCTAGAAAAGGGGAGAACTGCTGCCAATACACAAATCAGCGCATCCGGCGCTAAAGGAGAATAACCATGTTGAGAAAGACAACCCTCTGCCTGGCGCTCCTGGCGTCGGGCCTCATGATTCTTGCGGGCGATGGCGACGTTAAAACCGAACCGGCCCACCCAGAAGACATGGAAATCAACCGCGCCTATAAGCGGGAAATTCAGGAATTGGGCGGCCACGCCGGCAACTCGCAAGGCGTGGTGGAGCCCATGCTCAGTCATATCTACAATCGTGATATGCGCATTTCCCACACCAAACAGATCATCGACGGGAAACAAGCCAACCTGCTGAAGAACGAACCCTCTGAAGCCATTGGCGCCAAAAGCTCTACGGGCCACACCATTGAGGCTGTTCGCTCCCCGCAACGAGATCTGTTCAGCGCAACCATAAGACTGCACAACAACGCTCGCCTGGGTCAGGTGGACACCGACGCGGCGACGGACATACTGGACATTCTCCTGGGCAGAACCGAAGGCCGCATTTACGACGGATTTCCTCTGCTCAATTTCAACCGGTTCCTGAGCGACGATGTTTCCAGCAAACATTTCTCGCCAACCACGGCGCCAGGGGAATACAAAACCAAGGTGCTGCGGTATACTGGTGAAAAGGAACCCTCTTGGAAGAACGACGGAACCATGGTCAACGTCTGGGAAATTGACGTAAACCATCTCTGGTACGACCAGCAATTCGACTCCGACACCTTCCTATTCAAAATCCCCTACATGGACGAGGAATCCGGACTCCAGCCCCAGATGGACGATGTGCTTCGCATCAACTACACCATCTACTCTCTGGTGGAGGAAGACTTCTCCCCCACCACCGTCATGTTGGACGCCCAAACCGGCGTGGACGGCTTGGAGGGCAGCGTCCGCTTCCCCTACAAGGGACAGGACACCGTCTGGAACCGAGTTCATCCCCAAACCGTCCACAAAATGACCGTACAGCATCCGGCCATTCGTTTCATTCGCGGCGTTTACATCTGGGGTTGGAACGTCCATCCCCCGCGAATTCAATTCCTTCAGCCCATTCAAGAAATCATGAATGTGCAGACGGGCAATATTGAATTGGAGCCCCAGGGCATGTCCTACGCCCACCGAAACCGCGAACTGTCCCTAGAAGGCATCAGCGAGCATGCGCCTGAGAAGAAACTGTACAGAGTAGCCAAAGCTGTTCTGGCCGGTGAACTGACCGCCGAACAGATTCTGGCCTGGCTCACCGATCCGGAACAGGGTCCCGATGGCGTGTTTGGCGAGTGGATGGCCACCATGACCGACCACCGCGAATTGCCGCCCGTTGTTCGCAAAACCCTTGAAGCAGAGGGGAAAACCGTAGACGATTACGACTTTGTCACCGTCTACATGAACAACGAAATGTATGGTCAGGGCTCCCTGGGCCACACCATACGGCCCTGGTCGCAAGGGGAACAGATGAAAGTTCGCCTGTTCAACCTGGACCAACACACCCATTACTTTAGAAATGTGGGATTTGGAACGCCGCTTCACAACGACTTCTCCAGCAACCCGGAATCGGAAGACGGCATCTTCAGCTTCGAGATCATGAACTTCAAACCCCTGTACGGCGCGCCCAAAGTGGCCGAAATGCAGTGGCGAGCCGGTTGGGGCTTCAGGCCTCACTACTCGGTTGTTCAGCAGGAAGACGTATTCCCCAGAATGTCGGATCAGCGCGGCCTGCGCCCCTACGTAGCGCCCAACCTGAAAACCGGACAAATGGACATTCGATGGGGTTATCAGTTCTCCAAGGAACACCGGGGCGAAGACTTCCACTTCAACCCACCCAACTTCATTATTCACAATACGTCAGATCCTTCTTTCGAGAAGCTGTACGATTTTGGAGACTCCAAGTTCTGGCAGGCCTACGGCGATACCTTTCTGGACGTTGTCTACGACGACTGGTACTGGGTGAAACATTATCTGCCCAACACCTACAAGAGCGGCCTGGTCATTGGAACCACCACCGAAGGCTGGGGCGTCGCCAAACTGTGTCCCGACTCGCCTACCGGCTTCTGTGAAGAAGACTTCGCTCAGTATCACTGGCGCGGCCTCAAAAACTGGCCAGCCCCCAACGATCCATCCGTACCCAAAACCCAACTGCGCTTCCCGCCATTCCTGAGAAACCCCGACCAGGTTTCTCCCAACGCGGGCGACATCATCCCGCCAACCTGGGTATGGAAACCCTTCCTGTGGATCAACCCCCACAACGGCACCCTGTACAACGACCCCAATGATCACTCCAAGGGTTATTGGGCCGACCAGACCTATTCACACGGCAGACCGTTGTGGGCGGGAGAGGACAAGGTCATCACCATTGAGATGCCTCGCGCAGCGGCGCAACTGTTCTACCAGTTCGACGACCTCTTCCACGACAACGCCATCTTCTCTCCCCATCCCATCCAATAGATCGGGGAACAAACCAGAAACACATGGGCGCCTGTCTCCGGACACGGCGCCTTTTTTTTTGAGCACATCGAGCTGCTCAAACCAACCCACATATTTACGCAAGAACATG
>JBNKOV010000204.1:0-8192 GCA_050294955.1 Holophagae bacterium | reverse complement strand
GAATCGTCGAGGTGAATGATCTTGGGGAGGTGGTCCCATTTGGGCGCGGGCGGCAGGGCCTTTGGGTTGAGATCGGCGGGCTTAATGCCTTTGCAAATGCCTGTGCGCCAGTTGCCTGCGCTTTTAACAAAAATCGCGCCCTTGAGACAAATGCACTGACCAAGCAGGGTGAGGAGGATGATATCCAGCGTCTCTTCAAGAGATTTTGCGGTATTCAGGGTGGCCAGCAACTCGTTAATGCTAACCAGTTCGTTGATTCGCCTGACAAAATGGGGATCACCCGGCTTGATCTCCTGGAGGCGGTTCACAAGATCAGAATAGGACGGATTGGCCACTATTTTTGTTCCGTTTTCAAACTTTTTCTGTACTTGGTCATCTGGCAGCAGTGTTGCTTGCCTTCTTTGTAATCGACTTCATCCATAAACTGGTTCATGATCAATAAACCGAGACCGCCGCGACGACGTTCTTCAATGTACTTGTCCATGTCGGGCAGAATGATGGATTTTTTTGATAAGGCAGTGCCGGTATGCATGACTTTAATAATCAAGCTCTCAGGCGTAATTTCCACTCTGAAGGTGATGGTTTTGTCGGGCTTGCCGCCGTAAGCGTGCTTGATGACATTGGTTACCGCTTCGTCTGTGGCGATGGCCACCTTTCCGGCAACGGACTTGTCAAAGCCAGCAATGGATGCAGCATTGCTCGCCACCATCGTGATCATGTGGACATACTGGTTTTGACTTGGGAAAGTCACCACGATGTTGCCCTTTTGATGATCCGTCATGAGCTCAGCCCTCACCTTGTGCCGAATTAGCGGAGTCGGCTCCCCCCTGCAAAGAGGAAATGGCTTCTTCTTCCGTGTCGAATACCTTGAACAAATGGGTAAAGCCCAGGGTATCGAAGATGTTGAAGACGGTTTCGTTCATATTGGAAAGGTAGAGAAATCCATCGTTTTCCTGGATCTCTTCAATGACGCCCATAAGGACTCCCAATCCTGAACTGTTGATGTATTGTAGTTCTTTACAGTTAATGAGAATGCGAAAGTTTTGTTCTTCAAGTGCCGATTGAACGGACTTTTCAAATTCTTGAACCGTATGGGCGTTTATGTACCCGTCGATGTAGAGAATTCTCGCTTCATCCTTTTGGGCCGCATGAACTTGTAGTTCCGCCATTAAATTTCTCCTTGACCCGCTTGAGACCCCCCGTCCGAAGCTTGTGACTTTGTACGGCGCCCACGACTAAAGGTTGCACGGGCCTGATTCCGCAACATAGGCAGAACGGACGTCCTCAAACTATTCTAATCTAACCTTCTGGGATGACAAAATAAAAATCCATCTTGCTCCAGCCCTCTCCCCATATTTTCCACCTAAAACCCCTAATGGTCAAACGATTACTGCCTTTTGAGGGCAAATAAGCCGCCTTGGGCGGCGGTTTTCGATGAATTTTCCCTGCGGCCTGTCTCCCAATTGATACTGACGACGCACCTTTGGTCAAATCTTTCGTTAAATCTCGCCAAACATGGTTACCGCGTTTTCTCTGTCTGCTATATTAAGATCCGGGCATCGTTCCGAATCGGGCGGTGAATGTGGGTCCATGGGGTAAATCCTATGGGCTGCAATCATCTACAAGCGATTCAGGTTGCCTGACGCGTCGTGATTCTGTTTTATTGCATTGATGAATTTTCTCACTTTTCTCACGTCTCGTGGTGTCGATATTCCTTCTTGTCGGGTGATGCCGCTTCTGGTGAAATTGAAGAATTTGCCAGTTACATGCGTAGAAGAAATCATGCAGTTCGCAAGGGCTGATATTAATGAATCAATTCGTGTCCATAGGTGACGTTCTTCTCCACAATACGCCTGGTCTGATTGGAATCTGAACGGAATGTTATTTTGAGTGGCGAAGCAGGATAGGGAGATGAAACGTATGAAAGAATCTTGGGTCAAGCGGAGCGCCCTGGCCGGTGACCGCTCAAAAAAAGCTATGTCTCAAGGCGATCCTTCGGGCGATATTTTGGAGCCTGAAGTGAAAGGCGCTGTTCCCATCGGGTGGTCTGTCTCGAACTATCGCGTCTATATTCTCGATCCCTTCGCCACGCTCCAGCCTATGGATAGCAGGGGCGAGCTTTGTATTGGCGGACCCGGCCTGGCTATGGGTTATGGGAATCAGCCCGCCCTGACCGCCGCTCGCTTCATTCCCGATCCTTTTGGTAAAAATCCGGGCGATCGCCTGTTTAAGACCGGAGATCAGGCGCGGGTCAATTCGGATGGTCAGATCGAGTTCTACGGCAGAGGGGACCGGCAGGTTAAGATACTGGGCTTCCGGGTTGAGCTGGCTGAAATTGAGGCCGTTCTGAAGCAGCACCCTCAGGTTGATCAGGCCCTGGTTTTGGCTTGGGGTTCTGGTTCTCAAACCCGCCTTGCAGCCTATGTCCTGGTTGCTGGAGAGCAGGAATCCTTTTCGCAGACCCTGTTGAAATGGGCGGGCCAGCAGTTGCCGGCCTTTATGGTTCCGGCCGCCTGTATCATTCTGAATGAATTCCCTCTTACGCTCAATAAGAAGATCGATGTGAAGGCGCTTCCCAAGCCAGATTTCGGCCAATCTACCGGAGAATATGTTGCGCCTGAATCAGAGATCGAGAAAAAACTTGCCGAGATTTGGGGTCGGCTCTTAGGCGTTGCTAAAACAGGCGTTACGGCAAACTTTTTTGAAATGGGCGGCCATAGCCTGGTCGCGATGCAGCTCCTTGCCGAAATTCAAAGCGAGTTTGGCGTGGAGATTCCCATCGCTCGTTTTTTCGGTCATCCCAGTATCCGGGCTACAGCTCAGTTCTTGATGGATCGAGGTGCGGTGACGGAGATGGAGGTTAAGCCTGTTTCCGTTCCAAAGGTTCGCGGCGGCGGCTCTCGTAGGCGGAGGAGGGCTTCATTTCAGAAGGGCAAGGGCATTGAGCGCGCGGATCGATCAAAGACCCTTCCATTGTCCTATTCACAGCAACGGCTGTGGTTTATAGAGGTTTTTGAAAGCGAGCGATCCGCCTATAACGTGACAGTGCGTTACAAATTGAAAGGGCGTTTGCAGGTAGACATGCTGGCGGCAAGCATTGCGGAAGTTGTACGGCGGCACGAAGCTCTGCGCACTACTTTTGTGATGGAAAACGACCTTCCCGTTCAGCGGATCGGGGAAGTGGCGTCCGTTGACGTCACCCTGATTGACCTTTCGGGTCTGGGCGAAGCGGCAGAGCAGGCGTTGCGGGAGTTGGAGGTTCAGGAGGCCGAAATGCCTTTTGACCTGGAGCGAGGCCCACTGTTCCGTTTTACGGCTGTCAAGCTGGGAGACAAACAGCATGCTCTATTCCAGAATATCCATCATACGGTATTTGATGGTTGGTCGCAAAACCTGTTCATGGGCGAGTTGATTGGATTCTATGAAAAATTCACCACAGGGAAGCCCTACAGTCCTGCGCCACTGTCCATTCAATATGCGGATTATGCGTTATGGCAAAGGAAACGGTTGGAAGGCAAGGCTTTGCAGCAGCAATTGGATTGGTGGAAGGACCGTCTTGTCAATCCCACGGCCCTCTCGCTTCCCACCGACAAGCCGCGCCCCAGCCGTCAGACCTTTAGCGGCGAAGTTTTGAAGTTTCAGTTGTCCAGGGAGCAAACTCTCGCTGCTCAAAGTCTGGCGAGGGATCATGGCGCAACTCTCTTTATGATTCTGGCCGGGATTTTCCAGACCGTGCTGTCCCGATACTCGGGTCAAACCGATATTCTCACGGCCACGCCTGTCTCAGGGCGGAACCATTCCTCCGTGTCCCAGTTGATTGGCTGTTTTGTGAATACGGTGATTTTGAGAACCGATTTTTCACGGCCAGGGCTCACCTTTCTTCAATTATTAGAACAGGTTCGCGATAACTCTCTGGGCGCATTTTCCCATGGCGAACTGCCCTATGAGTTTCTGGTGGATGAATTGGATCCGGAACGGGATTTGAGCAAGCCGCCCCTGGCTCAAACCATGTTTGTTTTCCAGCATTCCCCGGAATACGCGCCTTCCAACCCGGATCTGGTTTGGGAAATGATGGAAAAAGGGTCGGCTGTGGCCCATTTTGACCTCATTTTGAACATGACGGAGTATCTAGATGAGGTCTATGGCGAGTTCACCTACAACAGCGACCTGTTTGCGCCCCAATCTGCCGCCCAGATGGTGGGCCAATTTCAGATTTTGTTGTCGGCCTGTCTCAAGGCGCCGCGTGGTGAGATTGCGGATGTGGATGCATTGAGCGATGGGGAGAGGGAGCGTTGGTTAACCCGATGGAACGCAAGTCGAATATTTCCAGAAAATACGCTTCACGGCTGGTTTGAACGCAGAGCGGCGTTTCAAAGGGATCAGGTTGCAGTCATTGGAGATGGTCAATCCCTGACATGGCGAGACTTGGATGAGCGCGCCAATCTGCTTGCCGCTCGACTTCAGGAACTGGGCGTGGGTCCCGAGGTTCGAGTTGGTAATTTGTGTGGCCGTTCTCTGGAGCAGGTTACGGGCCTTCTCGCGATTCTCAAGGCCGGAGGCGTTTATGTGCCCATGGACCCGGATCTCCCAAGAGCAAGGCTCGCGTTTTTAGAGCGGGACGCAGGCGTCGGCTTTATTTTGATGATGGATGAAGACGCCTCTATATGGGACAGTTGCGAGGCGGTTCTGATTCGGCCCTCTGCTCTGGAGCCCCGATCCACCCGTGACTGTTCGCCTGCGCGGGTTCATTCCAAAAATTTGGCCTATATCATCCATACCTCTGGATCGACGGGAACCCCAAAGGGCGTGGCCGTGACCCACGGGGCCGCGGTATCTCACATTAACAGCATGATCCTTCACTATGGTCTGGCCCCATCGGACTGCGTTTTGCAATTCGCCGCCTTGAGTTTCGATGTCTCATTGGAGCAAATTTTTTCCGCATTGCTTTCCGGGGCGCGTCTTCATTTAAGACCAAAGGACGATCTGGAACCCGCTGGTTTTTCGGCTTATATTCGTGAACATGGCATTACCGTCGCCAATGTGCCCACAGCGTTTTGGCGGCAGTGGGCCGCCGCGTCTGAAACGGGTGAGATGGATCCCGGTCCTTTGCGTCTGGTAATGCCGGGCGGAGAGGCCATGCCCGCTGGCCCGGTTGCCCATTGGCTGCAGTCGCCGGTTGGACGGGCGCGTTTCTTTAATGTCTATGGTCCTACGGAATCGGTTATTACAGCCACGGCCTTTGAAGTGAAAGAGCCGCTGCCGCAAGGGGGCAATGTCTCCATCGGCGAGCCTTTCGAGAACCGCAGCGCCTATGTTTTGGATGGCATGGGCCGGCCCGCGCCTTTGGGAGGCCCAGGCGAGTTGTGTTTGGGAGGAGATCTCCTCGCGAGGGGTTATTTAGACAAACCGGCTCTCACTGCTTGTGTCTTTATCCCGGATCCCTTTTCCGAAACGCCGGGCGCCAGGCTCTATCGCACAGGGGATCGGGTGCGTTTGCGCTTTTTTGAGGGCGGATGCCTTGAATTTTTGGGCCGGGTGGACCAACAGATAAAAATCAGGGGATATCGCATCGAGCCCGGAGAGATTCAGGCCGTCTTGGAAAGCCATCCTAGTGTGAGCAACGCCGTCGTGGTGGTGCGGGGTGAAGGCGACCATAAACGACTTCACGGTTATGCGCAAACCGAGGAAACAGATGCGCCGCTTTTATTGAACTGGTTGGCTGAACGACTGCCTTCCTACATGGTTCCGGCCACGCTTAACCTGCTTCCTCAATTCCCCATGACAGCCAATGGCAAGGTAGACGCGCGGGCATTGCCTGAGCCGGAAACCAAACATGCGGCCCAACACAGGGCGCCCGAAACAGCGATAGAAATGCAGATGGCGGCCATCTGGTCGGAGGTTTTGGAGATCGATTCTGTTGGCGCAGAAGACCATTTCTTTACTCTAGGCGGGCATTCCCTTCTGGCAACACGGGTTATCTCTTCCATAAGACGGATCTTCTCGGTGGACATGCCCATCAGGGTCCTATTCGAAAAGCCTGTGCTCGCTCAATTCGCCATAGAAGTTGAAACTGCCCAGGCCGTGGTGAAGAAGCGGAATGAACCCGAACTGGTCCACTTGGATCAATCAGACGGCGCCCCTCTGAGTTTTGCGCAACAACGTCTTTGGTTCTTGTATGTTTTGGAGGGTCCGGGTCCCAATTATAATACGGATGTCGCCTTGAAATTAAGGACCCGTCTCCAGCCGGAGGCCTTGGAAAAGGCGTTGCAAATGCTGGCCCACCGCCATGAGACCCTACGCACCGTATTCGTTTCCCGGGACGGGGAGCCTTACCAGGAGATTTTGGCCGATCCTCCCATTGACTTTTTCTTCCAAGATCTCACAGAGCTGGAGAATCCAACAGGTGCTGTGGCATCGCAAGTTTCTGATTTTGCAGGTTTTCATTTTCGTTTAGAGGACGCGCCTCCCTGGAGGGCGGGTCTTTTGAAAACCGGAGATGACACCTGGGTCTTCCTGCTGAACATGCATCATATCATTAGTGATGGGTGGTCTCTGAATGTGGCGCTGGGCGAGTTGTCTGTGTTCTATGAGGCCGTTCTCAGCGGCCAGGCCCCTGATCTGGATCCGATGCCCCTTCAATATGCAAGTTTTGCCATATGGCAGCGGGCCTGGCTGGCAGGGGAAGAGCTGGCTCGGCAATTGGATTATTGGAAGCAGGAGCTGGATGAACTTCCGATCTTGGATTTGCCGGGCGACAGGCCCAGGCCAGCGGTGCAGTCCTATGACGGGGAGGTGGTCTTTCTGGCTTTGCCCGACTCTCTTGCTGCTGGTTTGTCGGACATGGCCATTCGTGAAAACGCCAGCTTGTTCATGCCGCTGCTTGCCGGGTTCCAGATTCTCCTCGCCCGACTTTCTGGGCAGACGGATATTCTGACAGGAACCCCGGTGGCTGGAAGAAACCGCGCAGAGATCGAGGGTCTTATCGGGTTTTTTGTGAACCTGTTGGTGATTCGGACCCGTCTCGAAGATCCGAATCTGACCTTTTCCGAGATTCTGGCCCTGGTGAGAGAGGCCTCCCTGGGCGCCTATTCAAATCAAGACCTGCCTTTCGATAGGATTGTAGAAGAATTAGCGCCTGAGAGGGATCTCAGCCGGTCGCCGTTGTTCCAGGTCATGTTTTCTCTTCAAAATAACGCCAGACCGCATGGCCTATTGGGCGCTCCAGGGTCCGAGATCAGCATGGTGGAGCCCGAGGGAACGGTTCCGGCTCAATACGACCTGAGCTTGGACGTTTTTGAACGAGAGACCGATCTGCTTTGCGCCATTACCTATGACAGGCAAATCTTCAATCGTGAAACCATAGAGCTTTTCGCGGCGCGTTACCAACAGATTTTAGAAGCCATGGTTGAGAACCCCAGTGGGGTTTGGTCGGATGTAGACCTGTCCAACCGGAGTGAGCGGGATCTGTTGCTCAATATCAATCATGTCGCCGAACCCTACCCCGAGCTTTCGCTGCATGAGCTTTTCCAGCTACAGGCGGAAATCCACGTAGACAAAACCGCATTGGTGCATGGAGAGCGATCACTTACCTGGTTGGAGCTGAATCAGGCAGCCAACCATTTGGCGGCCAGGTTAACTGCCTTGGGCGTGGGTCCAGAGGTTCGGGTGGGAAACCACCTTCCTCAATCTATTGAAATGATAATCGGTCTGCTTGCCACCTTGAAGGCGGGCGGTGTCTTTGTGCCGTTAAATCGGGAACTGCCTGCTGAACGTCTTTCGTTTATTGCAAAAGACACCCAGTTAAAAATCGTGTTGGCTTCTGAAGGTAAACTGGATTGGGACGTTCACGGGGCAACAGTCCTCTATGCCGCCGATGCAACTGACAAGGCGCAAGTAGAGAACCCCGTCAACGTAGTTATGCCGGAGAATCTGGCCTATATCATCCACACCTCTGGCTCCACAGGAACCCCCAAAGGCGTTGGCGTCTCTCACGTGGCTGCGGTAAACCACATGACCGTTTTCATCTCACAATTCAACGTGACCAGCGCGGACCGAATCCTTGTATTCGCCTCTATGAGCTTCGACGCATCAATAGAAGAATACTTCTCTGCACTGTTGTCTGGGGCGACCATGATCCTGAAAGACGGGGATCTGGAACCTGCCCGTTTCTCTGAATACCTTTGTAGAAAAGA
>JBNKOV010000203.1:0-8195 GCA_050294955.1 Holophagae bacterium | reverse complement strand
ACAACAACCCGACCTCCCCATTCACCAATTGAACCTGTTAAGCGAAGACGAAGAACATTTTCTGCTGTACGAATGGCAGGGCGCCATACGTCCCGTTCAAAAGGCAGCGACAGTGGTTTCCCTGTTCCATAAACAGGTCGCGTTCAATCCGGAAGCACGGGCCTGTGAATGGGACGGCGGTTCATTGAGCTATAGGGAATTGAACAGCCGGGCTAACAGCACCGCTCATCTGCTCTTGGAAAAGGGCGTGAAGCCCGAAACCATTGTGGGTGTTTGTCTACCGCCTGGACACCAGATGTTAATCGCTCAGTTGGGCATTCTCAAATGCGGCGCAGCCTATCTCGCCATGGACCCGGCATATCCCGGCGAGCGTTTGAAATACATGGCGGCGGACAGCGGCGCTTGTATGATTATCACCCAAAGCAATATGGTGGCTGGACTTGTGGGATGCGGTGAGATTCTACTCGCGGATCAGGCCGTGGACAGGTCTCAGCAGAACCCCGAGGTGGAAATCAACGTAGACCATGCTGCTTACGTTATTTACACGTCTGGCTCAACGGGCAGGCCCAAGGGGGTTGTGATCCCTCATGGCGGGCTGATGAATTTGGTGCTTTGGCACCAGAAAGCCTACGCCCTCAACGCTGCCGACAGAGCGGCATTACTCGCCGGCCCCGCCTTCGACGCGTCGGTTTGGGAGATCTGGCCCTATCTCACCATGGGCGCCTGTCTGTGCGTACCTCCCGCTTCCATCCGTATCTCGCCTTTGGAACTGGCGGATTGGGTGAATGCAAGGGAAATAAGCATTTCCTTTTTCGCCACGCCGATGGCCGAAGCCTTGATGAACCACGAACAATGCGACATGCCAAAGCTGCGGTCCATGTTAACCGGTGGCGAGGCGCTCAAACGCCGTCCTCCCCAATGGTTTTCGCCCACCCTGGTCAACCATTACGGACCCACCGAAAACACGGTCGTGGCTACCTGTTGCCAGGTAGACAGCGGATCGGCTTCCACCGATATCCCCATTGGAAGACCCATTGACCATGTGGATGTCTACATTCTGGATCGGGCTGGGGCGCTGGCGCCGATGGGCGTTCCTGGTCAGCTCCACATTGCGGGCACTAACCTGGCCCGGGGTTATCTAAACCGCCCAGCGTTGACTGCACAATGTTTTACTCCCAATCCCTTCTCTGGGAAACCAGGGCAGAGACTTTACAGCACCGGCGATCTGGTGCTGCGCAAACCTGATGGCTCCATCCAGTTTCTGGGGCGGGTCGATCATCAGATCAAAATTCGGGGTCATCGAATCGAGCCGGGTGAAATTGCCGCAGTGCTTCAGGGCCATCCCGCAGTGAACCAGGCCCATGTCGCCCCCTGGCTCAACGATGCTGGCGAGACCGAGCTAATGGGTTGGGCGACCCTCTCACAGCCCATAGCGCAGCACGATCTCCTACTTTGGGCGGCTCAGCAACTTCCCCATTACATGGTTCCCTCTCAAATCGAGGTATTGGAGAATCTGCCGGTAACCGCCAACGGGAAAGTGGACCGGGCGGCCCTGCTAAGGAAAATACCAAAGCAGACATCGAGCAAACATGTCTTTGAAGGCAGTCCAACCGAAACACGGATTGCGGCCATCTGGGAACATGCGTTGGGCAAGACGCCTCAGGATCCCAGCGCTGATTTCTTTAGGATGGGCGGACATTCCATGGTGGTCTTCCAGATTATGAGAGACCTTAAACATCAAACAGGCCTGGATCTTCCGATGCGGACCCTGTTCGATCATCCCGTTCTGAGAGATTTTGCAAAATGTGTGGATCGGGCTAATATGACTGTAACTGTCCCGCTGGAAAAACAGGCGCCGGAATTTGCGCCGCTGTCCTTTTCCCAGGAACGGTTATGGTTCTTCTACAAGATAGATCCCAGCTCATCGGCTTACAATACGCCGTCAGCCTACCGCCTAAAGGGGGACTTGAATCGCGAAGCGCTGCAAATGGCGATCAACCACCTGGTAGACCGACATGATGTCCTTCGCACCGTGTTTTCCGATGGCGAAGATGGACTTCAGCAGCGTGTGTCGTCTGAGTTGGCGGAATGCAAAATTCAGTGGTTAGACCTGAGCCATGACAAAGATCGGGACAGCTCCCTTAAAGAACTGATCGCTCAAAAAATGGATCACTGCTTCAATCTGGAAGAGGGGCCGTTGTTTGAGGTGTTGCTCATTGGGCTGGGCAGAGACGAACATGTGCTCTTCCTAAACATGCACCATATCATTTCCGACGCCTGGTCCATGAATATTTTTATGACCGAACTCCTGGCGTTGTTGGAAGCATTTCGCAAGGGTCAACAGGCCGATTTGGCTTCGTTGACTTCCAATTATCGCAGCTTCGCCCAGTGGCAGCGGACCTGGTTGCAGAGCGAGGCCTGTAAATCCCAAATGGATTGGTGGCGCCGAGTTTTGGTGAATCCCCCTGTTTTGGAAATGCCCCTGGATAAACCCCGCCCCGAGCATCTCACCTTTGATGGGCGCACCATCATTCACGCGGTGGATGATGCGACCCAGATCCGGGTCTCTAAATTCTGCGAGGACAATCAATGCACTCCCTATATGGCCTTCTTGGCGGCGTTCCAGGTGCTTCTGGGCAAGTATGCGGGTCAGGAAGATCTGTTGATAGGCACGCCTCTCGCCAATCGAGGTTTGGAAGGCAGCGACCGGTTGATGGGCTTCTTTGTGAATACATTGGTGCTGCGAGCCGATCTGACCGGTGAATATGAAACCTCTTTTGCAACCATTCTAGACCGGGTCCGCAACTTCACTCTGGACGTGTTTACCCATCAGGATCTACCATTCGAGAAACTGGTGGAGAGCCTTAACCCCGAGCGGGATCCCAGCAGAAATCCGCTCTTTCAGATCATGTACGCATTCATCAGCGATGAAGACTCGGTTAAGGGCCTGCCGGGCCTTAAACTTGAGGCCATGGACCTGGATTGGAAGTACGCCCATTTCGATTTGAGCCTGAATGTGGGTTGGCTTGAATCTGGTCTTAAACTGAGTTTTGAATACAACACTAACTTGTTTCACGAGGACACCATCCGTCGGTTGATGGCGCGTTACCTCCTTGTGATGGAAACCATGCTGGCAAACCCCAACGCCTCTATTCACGGGTTCGACCTGTTGCTGGAAGACGAGCGGGACCGCATTCTCAGAGTGCTGAACGAAAACGATACGGTCTTGCCCGCGCCTCACACGTTCCATGGCCTATTTGAGAAAACGGCTGCTAGACAGCCCAACGCTTGGGCAGTTGTTTGCGATGAGGGCGGCGAGGTCAAGAGGCTGACCTATGAGGCGCTGGATCGCGCCGCGAACTGCATTGCCAACCATTTGCTTGAAAGAGGATTGCGGAAGGAGGAACGGGTTGGCGTATTCCTTAACCGCTCAGTAGACAATGTGGTGGGCCTCCTGGGCGTCATGAAGGCGGGTGGAACCTATGTGCCCCTTGACCCGGCAAACCCCCGGGACCGGATTCGGGTTCTAATAGAGGACGCCAGATGCACAGCCATCTTGACCTCTCGTGATTTGGCGTATCGCATCCCCGATGATTTGGCGCTTCTAATGGATTCACCCCAGCTCCGCGACCCCAATCCATGCGGCGTAAACAGTCTTCCGGAACAAACCGCCTATATCATCTATACGTCTGGTTCTACTGGGAAACCCAAGGGCGTGGCTATTCCCCATCGAGCTGTAATTGCCTATCTGAATGGGGTTAAATCTTTCTGTGGTCTGGAGTGGGGCGGCAAACAATCCGCAGTCACGGCCTCCTTTAATTTCGACGCCTCCATGCAGGGTCTCGCAACCATGTTGGACGGTCATACCATCCATATCATATCCCAGGCGGCGAGGGAAGATGGATCGGCGCTCCTGGATTATATGGAGCAGCACAAGATTCAAATCATCGATTTGACGCCGTCTCATTTAGAAGTCCTGTTGGATGCTGGTTTTATGGAGCGTGATCTGGCTCTGGAAATCGGTTTCATTGGCGGGGAAGCCATTTCACCCGCCGTTTGGCGGACTCTTGCGGAACAGCCCAATCCTCGAATGAGGTTTATTAACTCCTACGGACCGACCGAGACCACGGTAGACGCTGGAGAAGGCGATATCAAGCCTGGAACCCTTCCCCACATCCAGGGTCCCAATTCAAACTACCAGTTCTATATCTTGGATCGATTCGGCAACCCCACGCCTCCGGGCTCCGCTGGAGAGCTTTGTATTGGAGGAAAGGGTCTGGCGAGGGGTTATCACGATAGAGGCGCCACCACAGCGGCAGTCTTTGCGCCCAATCCGTTTGTCACACCAGCCAACGCAGGCAGTCGTTTATATAAAACGGGTGATCGGGCGCGTCTGTTGCCAGACTTCACCTTCGAGATTTTAGGACGCCTGGATGGTCAGGTTAAACTTCGAGGTCACCGTATCGAACTGGGCGAACTGGATGTGGCTCTGGAAGCGCATCCAAAGGTGGTTCGAGCCGTTCATATGTTGCGAAAGAGTGGAGAAAGCGCGGTCCTTGTCGCATATGTAAATGGACCTGAGCCAGGGGCAGAGCCTGAACTCATGACTTTTATGGCGCAACGTTTGCCCGAATATATGGTCCCCACGCATTTTCAATTTCTAGACGCCTTTCCAATCAACATCAGTGATAAGTTGGATCGTAAGGCCTTAGAATGCATGCCCCTGCCTCAAACCACCGAACGTGATAGCGTCTATGTAGCCCCAGTCACCGCTACGGAGGAGATGGTGGCGGGAATCTGGGCCTCTCTGCTTAAAATGGATCGGGTGGGAACCGACCGGAACTTCTTTGAGCTGGGCGGCCATTCGCTTATGGCAACCCGCGTGGTGACCTGTCTGAAACGGGAAACCGGGCGCATTGTCCCAGTTCGGGAGTTATTCAACCATCCTACCATCGCCCAATTCGCTGGATATTTGGATCAGACAGAGCCAAAGCAGGAACCGACCCAAGCCAAACCAGAAATGGTTGTTAAACCGGCTATGGCGTTAATCGGGGAATTGTCTCGCGCACCTCTTTCCTTCTCACAACGGAGCTTGTGGTTCATCGACCGGATGGAGGGCGGAACCCCTGCGTATAACTGTCCTTTCACCTTCCTGATAAAGGGCGAACCCAAGATTCAGCAATTAGAGGCGGCGTTTGCTTGGGCGACCACTCGTCATGAACCCCTGCGGACGACTTTCATTGATGAGGACGGCCTGCCGTTCCAAGTAGTTCACGAGTCTGGCCCCTTCCATATCAACCAGGTCGATCTGTCATGGTCTGAAGACCCAATGGCGGAGTTGACCTCCTACTCCATGAAAGAGGCAGCCTGTGTTTTCGATCTGGAGAAGGGTCCTCTTGTAAGAGTGGACCTCATTAAGCTGGAAGCAGATCATTTCGCGATTTTCATGAACTTCCACCATATCGTATTCGACGGTTGGTCTACCGGGGTTCTGCTAAAGGATCTCTCGGCGGCCTACCATTCGTTTAGCGCTGGGGAAGGCGAGCCGGATCTTGACCCGCTGCCGTTAACTTTTTGCGACTATGTGGTGGCTCAAAAGAAAGAATTGGCGGGCTCTTATCTGAGGGGTCTTGTCGATTATTGGAGAACCCAGTTGGCGGATCCTCCCGTTCTGGAAATGCCTCTGGATAAACCACGTCCCTCCCGGGTTACCTACAATGGCGCTTTCCGAAATCGAAAATTGCCGTCTAATTTGGCTGTCCAATTGCAGACCCTTGCAGCGGAAGAAGGGGTAAGCCTCTACATGTTGCTGCTCACCGGGTTCTTTGCACTGCTGCATGGCTACACCGGACAGGACGACATTTTGGTGGGCGCCCCAGTCGCCAATAGAGACCAGGAAGACTTGGAAGACATGATTGGGTATTTTGTGAACACCGTGGTCTTGCGAGCGGATCTCTCCCCACAAGGAGACAGTCCCCTAACCTGGCGTCAATTGGTGGGCCGCGTTCGCACCCTCACCTTGGATGCCTTGGACCATCAAGATATGCCCTTTGAAAAGTTGGTTGAAGAACTCAATCCCGAACGGGAATCTGGTCGTCAAGCGCTATTTCAGGTGATGTTCCTTTTTGAACCAGAAGATGGCGAACCCATTCTCATGGACAATTTGGAGCTTAAACTACTAGAAATCGATACCTTGAGCACTCATTTCGACTTTTCTCTGTCCATGACGGCTTCGGGAGAGTCCATTCGGGCTGGCGTCAATTACAATACGGACCTGTTCCACGCTTCAACCATGGATCGGTTCCTGGTCAATTTAGAGAAGGTTTTGCAAAGCCTGGCGGCCAACCCGAACCAGCCGTTCAATGAACAATCGATTGTTATGGATGGGGAAACACAACCTCTTGCAGAGGAATGGGATGGCTCATCGCTTAATCACCAGTGTCTGCATAGCTGGTTCGAGGCCCAGGCTCGGCGAACCCCAGACGCGCCCGCAATTGTGGATTCCCAGAAATCCGTTTCCTATTCGGAGACGGAACAAATGGCAAACCGCCTTGCCCATTATCTTATTTCACTGGGGGTTGGCCCGGATATTCCCACAGGCGTGCTCCTCGAGCGCGGCACAACCATGATGACCACGCTCCTTGCCATCCTCAAAACCGGTGGACCTTATCTGCCGTTGGACCCCAAATACCCAGAAGACCGCCTGGCCTTTATGCTTTCAGACGGTTGCGCCCCTGTTCTGCTCACTCAGCGTTCTCTGGAAAAGAGAATCCCGGAGTTTGCGGGTCGAATCATCTTCCTGGATGAGTTGGATCTTCCCGAAGAGCCGTCCTATGCGCCTGTGTCTACCGTTCATGTAGAGAATTTGGCCTATCTGATCTATACTTCTGGATCTACAGGGAAACCAAAAAGCGTGGGTGTAACCCATCGAAGCGTTGACGCCCTATTGCGGTGGTCCATGACCACATTCTCGCCCGAAGATTTGAAAGGGGTGTTGGCTTCTACTTCCATCTGTTTCGATATCTCGGTCTGGGAAATCTTCCTGCCCCTTGCCGTTGGCGGCGCGGTGATGGTGGTTGAGAATATATTGCAATTGAACAGCTTCCCCCAGGAAGATCGGGTGACCCTTATCAACACCGTGCCGTCGGCTATCGCCGAATTAATGAACATGGGGTACATTCCTCCCAGCGTTCGAGTTGTGAATCTGGCCGGTGAGGCCTTCCACTGGAGTTTAACTGCCAAGATATACGAAACCGCTACAGTTCAAAGGGTTAACAATCTGTATGGTCCTTCTGAGGATACGGTTTATTCAACGGCTCAGGCTCTCAAATCCGAGGACCAACATACGCCTATTGGATCTGTGCTCAGCGGAAGCAATGGTTATGTGACCGATGAGAAATTACAGCTTAAACCCTTCGGCGCCATAGGCGAACTGGTTATGGGGGGACTGGGCCTGGCTCGGGGTTACCTGGGGCGTCCCGGCCTGACCGCCGAGAGATTCATCCCCGATCCCTTCTCCAAGAAGCCGGGAGCGCGCCTTTACAAAACCGGCGATCTCGTGCGGAGCGTGTCCCTTGAAGAGGGCGGCCCCGTGAGTCTGCTCTTTGCAGGCCGCGTGGATCACCAGGTGAAACTGAGAGGGTTCCGTATTGAGCTTGGTGAAATTGAAGCGGCGCTGGGCGCAGCAGAGAAGGTGGAAAAGGCCCTGGTCATGGTGCGGGGAACCGGGCCGGACGCCAGTCTGGTGGCCTTTTTGGAGTGTAAAGAACAACCCGACCTTGGAGAACTTGCAAACCAATTGTCCAAGGCGCTGCCTGCCTACATGGTTCCCGCCGGGTTTGTCACCATGGAAGCGTTCCCCCTCACGCCAAACGGAAAAATAAACCGCAATGCGCTTAAAGCCAGAATCGACGAGGCTGTTGCAACAAAAGCAGAAGGCGCGGGTTACAAGGCCCCTTCAAACGAGATAGAGGAAAAACTCGCCGAAATGTGGGCGCAACTCTTAAAGATTGAACAGCCTGGAGTTGAAGATAACTTCTTTGCCCTGGGCGGGCATTCTCTCTTGCTTTTTCATAATAAAGACTGCTATCATGATCATTCAATAAAATTTGATACAAATCAAATGACTTTTGATAATTTCCTAAAATTTCTTCTATTTTCGCACTTTGAAATATAATTTCATCAATATGGTTGTC
>JBNKOV010000202.1:0-8237 GCA_050294955.1 Holophagae bacterium | reverse complement strand
GGAACTCATATTTTTGTATAAATTCATATTTACACGAAAATGGCAAACCTTTTCCCCACAAAACCCGTTAGAGATTACCTGTGCTGGGGAAAAGCCCACAGCCTCCAAAATATTGGCATAATGCAGGTTGTTAATTGCAATTCATGTGCGATTTGCGGCCTGCGCAAACCCTTGGAGGGCCATTAGAATGGGAGCTGTGAAAACGGGCTTCCCCCACAACCCCATAAATTTGATTGTTGGAGATTATTATGAAAAAAGTTTTGAAAATCAGCAGCTTAGAAGTAAAGAGCTTTGTTACCGGTCTGGAAAATGAAAACGGCGTAAAAGGCGGCGTGGTTCAGACGGAATGGTGTACCCTGAACATCAAGGCTTGCGAAAACACCCAAGATTGGTCCTGTCAAACACAAGATTGGTCCTGCCAGACTCAGGCGCCTGTCTGCTAAAAGCACAGACCCCCGTCCCAAGCGGGGGTCCTTGCCTCTCATTTTGACCTGAGCGACAGAAAACGAAGACAAGGCTCCCAAGACCCTGATTCACGCGTTTGTTGGCGCTCAGCTCAAAAATACAGTTTTTTTTTGAAAATACCGCCTTCCCATGGGCGCTCCGCCAACTTGTTTTGAGAAATTGGGCTCAGAATTCGAGAGATCGGGTATAATCGGGCAGTCCACTAGTGGTTCCGGAGCCATGAATGCGCATAACCCTTATCATGCTAGACGAAAGAATGGAGGCCTTAACGGAAAAAGGCCGCCAGGAGCCCGCCAGCGAACTGATTGCTACCGTGGGATATGGCCCGGAGGCTTTGGATCAGGGACGGGCGCTGCTGGAAGATTGGCGCAGGGAGCTGGGCCTTGCCCACGAAAAGGCCCAGGAAAAGAAACAGGCCGTAAAAGCCCGAACCCAGGGTCGCCTCGCAGCCAGGGAAGCACTGTCCTCCCTTGCCAAAACCGTGCGCGTCATTTTCCCGCCGGACCTGTTGCGAGCGCAATTCCGCATGGGACCCGAATACGAGACCCAGCCGGACGGAACCCGGCAGTACGTAAGACCCGCCGAGGCTTTGGACGCCTATTTGGACCGCTGGGCGAACATTTTAGAGGGCGCGCTGACGTTGGACGAGCCCAACAAGGCCATTCTAGCCAGCTCAGGTTGGCCCCAAACTCGGGTTCAAGAGGCCGCTAAACTGGCTGAAACCAGTTCAGATCTGGATCTGGTCGCCCATCAAAAAAAAGAGGCGTCAAAAAAACAGGTCGCCATTGCCCAGGGACATGAAAAGAAGGTGCGCGCCTGGTACAGCAAGGCTTCCCGCCTGATTCGCATCGCCATTCGTCAACTGCCGCCAAAGGAGCAACTTGAAATGGAAGCCTTCCTCAAAGTCTACACCGCCAAAGCGCCCGGTGAAAGATAGGGCCTACTCCTGAGCGCCCCTGAGAATCCACTGACGAATACGCTCGACTTCCTGAGCCGTAAGTGGGCCGCCCACCAGCGGCATAGACCCATCGGCCACCCTGAGATAAATGGGACTGCTGTTGGGATTGCCCGGAATAAAACCCGCGCCGCTCACCCCGCCCGACTGGGCCTGGGCGTAACTGGCGAGACTCAAGCCCCCAGACACCGCGTCGATGTGACAGGCCTTACAAGTCACAAAAAAGATGTTGTTGTAGATGTCCGACCAGTTATCCGGCTCCAAAACCTGTACTTCAATGGTCACGGGCAGGGTGGTGTAGGTTCCATCGGTCACCTGAACTTCAAAGAAATCAACGCCCACAAACTCGGGATTGGGGTTGTACCACAGGGACCCGGAGAGCAGAAAAGCCGAGCCGTGCAAGGGCGGGCTGGCGATTTGCAGCAGCGGGGTTTGCTCCTCATCTGCCAGAACAACCCCAATATTCACAGACTCATTCTTGAATGTAATCTGATCTTCCACCATAAGCGAAGGCGGCGTATTAATGGGATTGGCGTCGAAATTACAGAAATAGAACCAGTCGAGAATGGTTACCTCGCCGTCCATGTCCGGGTCAAAATCCACCGTAGGCGGCGTATCACTCCAAGCCTCAAAAAGCGCCAGCCAGTCGTCCCCGTTATACATGCCGTCGGGAACCAGATCGGGATTGCCGGGATGCACCAGAATGCGCGTCGTGTCTTCAAAGGTGGCGGCGGTGTCCAGATCGGTTAGAATGACGCGGTATTCCGTTGTTTGGGTGGGCGAATCCACCAGGAAGAGACCGGGTTGAAAACCGTCTTCCCATTCAATGGTGAAGTTGGCGGGAGGGTCTATAATAGTGGCTGCAAGGGTCGCAGGCGACCCGTCGCAGGAGACCTGAACCGGACCCGCCTCAACCCCGGTTTGAAACAAAAGCATCATCCACAACATGGCAAAAACTCCCAACCGACCATTCGAATCAACCCAACCATACCACGAAAACGGCGCCCTCAACGTGAGCCATCTCACCAGACGCGAGTTGCCATTTTGCGCACTTTTCGAACATCATTCTAGCCTAAAAGCACTTTTTTTCTAAAAAATTGCAGCAAAGCTTTGATTTCAATAAGCCGATTGGGGTAGTCTGTTGTTTGAGGCAAAAAGTCAATCGGAGGATTTTGTCATGCTCTTTACCCAGCCTTGTGAACATGCCATCCGCGCTTTAATCTATTTATCCAATCGTGAGGAAGGCAAACCCGTGCAGGCCATCACCATTGCCGACGCCACCAATGTGCCCCGACAGTTCCTATCCAAGATCTTGCTTCAGCTCAAGCATCATGGTCTGGTGAAGACCGTCAAAGGACCGGGCGGCGGCTATTACATAGCCAAAGACACCTCGGAAATCATGATCCGAGACATTACGGGCATTTTTGATCGCTCCCAACAAGATCCTTCATCCTGCATTTTGGGATTGGAAACCTGCATGGACGATCACCCCTGCCCGCTCCACCATCAATGGAAAAACTTCAGAGGAGACGTGGAAGTCCAACTGAAGTCCCTCACCATTCGTGAACTCGCCGACAAGGTAGCCGAAAAGAAAGCGCACCTGAAGGCAAAAGACTAATGCTGAACGGGACGAACGCGGTCGTCCTGTTCTACCTCAAAAAATGGGCCATGTTTGAAAAACCTGCAAGAAGACAAGACGTTTAGCGGTTTTGGACCCAACATGGCCTCAGAGCGGCCCTTTTGATAATTTGAGCTTCTCAACACTTGATAATGTTGCGCTTATCTAACAGGTCATTGTGTTAGAAAAATGGGTTTTTGTTGCTCTTTGCGTGGTTCTCTTCTAGAATAGGGCCAGGTAGTCCTCTTTTCCCTGGCATTTGGGATCGACGGTTAAATGAAATGAAGGAAGGCCTTTCCCAAATGGCTGCACTGCTGTAGCCGCAGGTGAACTGATCCCTATTGAAAGCTATTCTGGAGTGTGATTATGAAAAAGCCTGATCTGGTGGAAATCAAGGGTATAGCACAAGCCAAAGCAAAGCTGCTGAAGGAAGCCGGCATTCATTCCGTGCAGGAAGTGGTGGACGTGGCTGTAGAAAAAATGACCGCCATTCCCGGGTTCAGCGCCCGTCTCGCCGCTGCTGTCAAGCAGAGCGCCGCAGAAGTGTTGAAACAATGGAACGAAGCCATGGCCGAAAAAACGCCGCCGCCCAAAACACCGGTGAAACCCAGAGCGCAACCTCAAAAATCAGCTGAGATTGTCTCCTTGGACGTGGAGCCCCCTGTAGCTCCTGTTATTTTCCTGCCCACGCCCGAACACGAGGACGTGCCTCCCAAGAAAGAGGCCAAGGCCGTTAAAAAAGCTGATAAACCTAAAAAAACCAACAAAGAAGAGGTTATTTTGAAAAAAGACAAGAAGAATAAAGACAAGAAAGCCAAAGCAAACAAAGACAAAGCCAAAAAAGAGAAGGCAAGAAAGGACAAGGTGAAAAAGGAAAAGGCCAAGAAGGATAAAGCCAAGAAAGAGAAGACTAAAAAAGAAAAGGCCAAGAAAGACAAGCCGTCCAAAGCCAAACCCGAGAAGTCAAAAGACAGCGCTCAGGGCAAGGACAAAAAGAGCAAGTCCTCCAAAAGCGACAAGTCGAAAAAGAAGAAGAAGGGGTAATCGCCCAGATGAATCAAGACGTCCTTTCCTTCTCATTGCCTCCGGATACTGAAGTGGAACAGGTCATAGCCGATCTGGGCAAGTTGTTTCGCATCGACGAGCAGCCCGAAGAGCGGCGGCGTTTCAAATACTACGACACCTTCGACTGGCGTCTGTATAAACGCAAGCAAATCATGGTATTTGCCCGCCCCAATCTCTACTTGCAATCCCTGGATGGCCAGCAGCAGCTCGCCGCGTCCTGCGCGGTCATGCCCCGCTTTGTATGGGATCTTGAGGAAGAGTCCATGCGCCAGCACTTGGAGCCCATCCTGGAAATGCGGGCCTTATTGCCCCTGATGGATGTGGCGTCAACGGCCTGTAAATTTGACCTGCGCAATGAAGACCTGAAAACCGTTGTGCGACTGGAGATTCAAAGTCGCAAGCTCCAAAACGGAACGCTGGAGAAGGAATGGCCCATTGAGGCGACCCTGCACGGGTTGCGCGGCTATGAAAGCGAACTTCAAAAGGCCGCGAAGAAACTCAAAAAACGGGGCAAGGAGTCGGCCAGCGATATTCCGGCCATGCTGCAAACCATGGGCCACGAACCGCTTGGCTACAATTCCAAACCCAATCTGGGATTGCGGCCCGACATGAGAGCCGACGAAGCGGGCAAACAGATTTTCGCTCATATGATGGAAGTCATCCACCAGAACATGGACGGCATGCGCCAGGACCTGGACTCCGAATTCCTGCACGACTTCAGAGTAGCGGTCAGGCGCACCCGATCCGGGCTTTCCCAGATCAAGAACATCATGGACCCGTCGGTGTTGGCCCGCGCCAAGGCCGACTTCTCCCAACTGGGCAAGATCACCAACCTCACCAGAGACCTGGACGTCTATCTGCTGAAGCACGACGAATACCGCAACCTCCTGCCCGAAGACATGCAGCCCGATGTGGAGCAGTTCTTCCAACACCTCCGCAAGGTGCGGAAGCGGGAAAGAACCGTGTTGCTCAAACACCTCAACTCCCAAGAGTTGGCCGAGATCTTCAACTGGTGGGAAGCCTTTCTCGCCGAGCCAGTTCCGGAAAATCCAGAACCGGTCAATGCGACTCTGCCCGTGATCCAGCTAGCTGGAAAGAGCATCATGAAACGCTATAAGAACATCTGTCGAGACGGCGCGTTGCTGCATCAACAAGCCGAAGACCAGCTCTTCCACGATCTTCGCATCGACTGTAAGAAGCTGCGTTACCAGATGGAGTTCTTCCTTTCCCTCTACCCCAAGGACCGTATTTCCAATCTCATATCCCGCTTGAAGAAGCTGCAGAACGGGCTGGGCGACTTCAACGACTTCTACGTGCAGCAGGAGACCCTCAAGGAATACGTGCATCACATCCGGGTTCGCAGCAACAGCGCGCGGGATCATGTCCTGGCCATCGGCGTGTTGATCGGCATGTTGCGAGAGAAGCAGCATAACCTGAAAGCCGTTTGCATCAAGGGCCTTAACACCTTCCTCAGCGAGGAGACCAGACAGTTGTTCACAGACCTCTTCAAGGTAGAAAAAGGAGAGAAGGCATGACCACCTTCGCCATTTACAGCATCAAGGGAGGGGTTGGTAAAACGGCGGCCTGCGTGAACCTCTCCTACCTTGCCGCCGCCTCGGGTTACAACGTGCTGGTGTGCGATCTTGACCCCCAGAGTTCAACCACCTTTTATTTCCGGGTCAAACCCAAGGTGAAGAGTGGGGTAAAATCCCTGATCAAGGGCAAGAAACACGCGTATAAGAGCATTAAAGGCACCGATTTCCAAGGCTTGGATCTGCTCCCCGCAGACTTCTCCTTCCGCAACCTGGACCTGGCTTACGACCAGGCCGACAAGCCCACCAGGAAACTGAAAGACGTGCTCAAACCCTTCAAGAAGGACTACGACATCATCTTCCTGGATTGTCCCCCCAACCTCACCTTGTTGAGCGAGAACATCCTACACGCCGCAGACTGGGTGGTGAACCCAATCGTACCGACCACCTTGAGTCAGCGCACTCACGAGCAACTTCTCCAATTCCTGGAGTCTGAAGGCATGACGGGCGAAAAAATCCTGCCGTTTTTCTCCATGGTGGAACGGCGCAAGAGCCTGCACAAAGAGGTCATCCTGGACATGGTCCAGAACCACGACAACATGCTCACCAACACCATTCCCTACCTCTCCGACATCGAGCGCATGGGAATCCACCGCGAGCCGGTCATCCACACCAAACCCCACTCCATTTCCGCTCGGGCTTATCGCGCTTTGTGGGAAGAGTTAAAGGCCATTGCGGGAATGTGAACCATCTCCCCTATCGGCCTGAGTTTGTTGCGCCTTTCCCATACCTTCAACCCGGAAAGGCCACCAGGAACCGGGTTCCTTCGGAGAAGGACTGCATCTGGATTTCGCCCCCATATTTTTTATAAACAATGGATTGGCAGACGCTAAGCCCAAGGCCCTGATGCCCGCTGCCGAGATGTTTGGTGGTGAAGAAGGGATGAAAGATCTTTTCCTCGATATCAGGCGAAATCCCCACCCCATTGTCCTGAATCGTAAAAACGATCATGTCGTCCTTCTCCTTAAGGGTGAGCACAATAAGCCCGCTAAAATCCGGCTCGGCTTTTTGTTTTTCCGCAATGGCCTCAATGGCGTTGTTGATGAGATTGAAGAAAACCCGACCCAGCTCCAGGCGAATGCCATATAAAATGCTGTGATCATATTCCGTAAAGACAATTTGGATCCCCTTTAAATCCATGGTGTCGCGAATCAACTTCACGGTTTCCTTCACCACACCGGCCAGGTGAAGCTGCCCGGGAATCAAGCTTTGATTTAACTCCTTATCCGCAAAACGTTGGGTGGATTTCACCAGTTCAACGGCATAGTCCATGATCAGGCCAGCGTTGTGAGAGAGATCGGTTAAAATATCCGGAACCTGTTTCATTTCTGGCAATTCGCTCGCTTCCTCCACCAGATCCTGCTGGGCGCGGGCCAGGTTCTCCACCATCACGGCGGGACTGGCGATCTCCTCCACAAGCCCTTCAAATACAGAACCAAGAGACGCAAGCTTCTCCTGTTGCACCAGATACTCCTGCGTCTTGAGAATGTTGGCGTTGGATTGGCGAAGCGCCTCGGCCTGCCGCTTCTCTTCCGTAATATCCGTAAAAATGCCCAGCACGCCAACCGTCTCCTTATCCTTATTAAATATAGGGACCTTGCTGGTTCTAATCCAAACCAGGCTTCCATCCGCCTTGCGCTGGGTCTCCTCAATATCGGGAATGGGTTGACCCGTCTCCATCACCTTCTGATCGCAAGACCTATAGAAATCGGCCTCATCCTTGTCCCAGGGCATGTCGTAATCGGTTTTTCCAATAATATCGGTTGGCTTTTCCAACCCTGCGTTTTGAGCGAAGATCCGGTTGCATCCCCTGAAAACAAACCGTGCATCCTTCCAAAAGATCGCATGAGGCAGATTGTCCAGAATATGACCAATGAGCAGGGTGGCCTGCTGGAGCTGTTCAAAAACCTCCGACGTGTCCTCTGCGGCAGTTGACTTTAATAAACTCAGGTCGAATAATCTCATAGACGCTCCCTCTCCCAAAAATCGTCAACCCGCGCTACTGAATCATATCGACATTATCTCACGGCAAAATGAGGATAAGATGGGAAAATCTTCTAACAAACGAAAAGTAGACAAATTAAATTTTAAGCGATACAAAAAAAATCATTAACAGAGAAAACAAATACCTCACAATGGGAACGCCCACAAGAATTGGGGGAGTTTGCGACGCGAGTGACATTGACCCAAATTCATTTATGCTCGGTTATTGCATATTTCGAGAGTTTTTGCATCTCGATTGAGCGTTTCCTGCCATGTAAAGGGCCGAAAAAATGCATTGCACTTTGTTTATTGCATAAAAATTTTGTTCATTTGATAGTTCGTGTTCATTTTTTCATTAATCACATAGTTTCGGATCATAATCGCGATGTTTTTTGCCATTTCATTTCAATTTTTACAAACACCTCAGACGTCTGCGATGTGTCCCGCCGAGTTTATTGCATAACTCGCGAGTTTCATGCATAACCCATGCGTTTCCATTAAAACTCACTAGTTTTTTTCGTAACCACCGAGTTTCATGCGTAAACGAGGAGTTTATTGC
>JBNKOV010000201.1:0-8276 GCA_050294955.1 Holophagae bacterium | reverse complement strand
TAAAGTCGTATCGTCGGTGAGCATTCTGTACCGTTGCGCGAAGATGCCAACGGCGTGATGCTTGTAGGACGCATTGATAATGCGCGCCCCGCCCGCATCGTTGATCCTCTCGCTGATTCTCTCGGGCCTGGGATCTCGCTGTCCCTTTCGGAATAATTCAAGCCGATTGTCCCAGTGAACTGCGCTGATGTAAACGGGCAGTTCTCGCATCAAAGAAGGGGGCGTATCCTCGAAACTCCGAAAGCGCAATAATGGGAAGTTCTGTGGATTTCCCATGACCGTTTCTTCTGGCAAGTTCCCGTTCAGGTTTTTAAACCAATTCTGGAATTGGGGGATGCGCGCGCTCGTGATCCATTGGTAGATCATCCCCTTTTGGTGGTTCAAGACCCAACTGCCGTTTACGTATTCCAACGTGCTGATGGCGTCATTTAACAAGGTGGGTTCCCCGGTCTGGGGATCCAAGCTGGCCTCTAGCCTGAAGATGCCGGGATGCTCCAAATAAAGCCTGGGGTGAATGGCGCTGATGTCTAATCGATCATCGATTACTTGAGAAACATCCCACCAGATGGCCATTCCTGCCTGTAATGTCTGGCCACTGGCCATGCCTGCTCCATAAAAACCTGGTTGAAAGGCGGTGTCGGCATTGTAGACCCGAGACGGGGCGCCGGTTAGTCGGGGGTCTGGACTAAAGAAATCGTGGTCCGCCTGCTGCAGGTCGGGCATGAGGGTAAGGGCGTCGAGGTGACCCATGTTGCGATGCCCATCTAAATAAGACGTCTCGGGATGACGCCATACAACTAATATTTTAGAGATGCCTTCCCAGACGGTCTTAAACCCCCGCTTCACCACGACACCTAAGGTGAACACCTCATAACCCTTTATGCGTAGGGTCTTTTGGTTTTCAGGATTTTGGTAATAAGTTGCTAGAGGCGTGGTCGCAAAGGTTTCCCGAGAGTAGATGTCTTTTGGCTCGCGAGTATAGCTCCACTCCTCTCCAGCGCCGGAAAAGGTGGCAAAAACCTTTTCTCCAGGATAGGTCGTAATCCCCCAACTTGCGGCTTCCATTGCAAATAAATTTTCGCCATTCTCTACTAGGTCGGTCGCCATCAATGTGATGTGATCAGCATACTCAATGGCAGGGTTGCTGTTATTGGGCGCGCTTGACCAGCTTACCATGTCCATGAATTCCCAGCCGCGGTTGCGATACTCCACCGGATCGATTGCAATGTGAGTCACCATCTGGCCGTTCGTTTTGCTAACGCCGTAGAGAGACCCATCGTAAAAGTGCATTTGTCTGCCAAAAGCGCTTTCCATGGGTTTCTCGAACAACATGGCGGGATGGCGGTAATCATTGATTGCAATAATCGGCTCATGAACTTCCAACAAGGTTTTGAGATCTAAGACGGAGAGCAAGAAATTTCTGTCTTGAATGGCGATATAACCTTTTCTTCGATCCACAGCCATGTTCTTGAGGCCATTGCCAAGAGAAAGCTCCAAGATGGGCTTGTAAACCCAAGCTGGATCTTGAGTGACCTCTGGGATGGTGTAAACTTGAATTTCCGCAAACCCGGTGGTTGTGTTGTAATTGCTGAAAACAGCCAGGTCTTTGCTTTGCAATATATTCTGGTCATCGGTCCACGTCATCTGCGAGACATGGCCCACATATCGATTAAAACGCGCAACGTCGGTGTAAGCTGTTTTGGCGAGAGCTCTTTGGTCAAAAATGTTGAGACGTCCACCTGGTTCAGCCATCAACTGGGGAATACTATCTGGTTCGAAGGGGAACATCATGGGGGCATGGCCCCCTATGGCGAGGCCCGGCTTGAATTGGTGATTCACCTTATAGAAATAGGGTTCAACATCCCATGGGCTCTCAGGGGTTGGATAACTGTTGGCTCGCGAGATTTCTGTAAGTTTGCGATTATACTGCTGAAGGTTAAGTTGCTGAGACTCCAGTTGTCGATCCAGCTCCCTTCCTCGAAGAAGAATTTGAGAAATGTCATAGACAACGGTTGGGCCTGCTGAGACGAAGTCATTAAATCCCACAATCAGGTATTTGCCAAGTGATTTTACCGATTGCGTAATGCCTTCGGAGAGCAGAGCCATGGTGTATATTCTCTGGTATCCTCCTCCGCCATCGTAACGAAATATGGAAAGCCGGTTGCCGTCTTTGTCATAACCCACAGTGACAACATAGCTGCCTGTAGGAAGGTCGGAAATAGGTTTGGTAAACTCCGCCGGTTTCCGTTGCCAGACATCTTCCTTTAAATCGTCTGGTGTAAAGATAGCGAGACGGTAGAGGTTCCAAGGCGTCGTATTTCGAGTCTTTCCCTGGTGAACCTTGACCGGCGGCTTCCTAGCGTCTCGAACATCGTAGAGATGGAAGGTGAGGTCCTTTGAATAAAATTCATATTCGGCTGCAAGGAGCAGGTTTTTATAGCGCAACGCCGTTTTTCGGGTCTCGCCCACCACCAGTTCATCGCGTATGGGGATGTCTCGGGTAGAAAAGTTCGATTCAAACGGCTTGGATACATCCTCCGCCATGCTTATGATGTTGCCGCCTTGATCCTCAACCCCATCCACCAGGATTTTATAGGTTCTTCCAAATTTCAGGGCGCTTTTGGGTTTGAGGTAGACCTCTTCGGTCAGATCGTTATCACCAAGCAATCGACCGCCGGGAGCAAAAACGTCAAAGGCAATCGACTCACCATCCGTTGTCAATTTCACCCCAGATAAGGTTTTACTGACCGGCTCGCTGAACTGAATGAACAGATCAAGGGTCGGGCTGATATCAATAGAACGGTCTTCAGGCTCCACATTAACCACTTTGGGAGAACCGGCTAGATCGTCTCCAACCGGGCCAAGATCCCTTACTTGGAATAATTCGCGGATGTCAATCAAGACGTTTTGGTCCCCATCTTCAAGCCTGGCGTAAATATTCACCACATCATGGGTGTCCAGGTAATCCTTGGGGATGGTGAACGCCCAACGATTGGATCCAACCCGAGACGCCTGAAGCTCATCACTGTTAATATTCACCAATGCATTGAATGCTGGCAGGCTTCCGGTGAGGGTTAGCAAACCTTTTACTTCCAAATTCTGATCTGGGGCCAGAATATGGTTGTTCCTCAAATTGGACGTCGCTGCTGGATCGAGCTTGAACTTCCCGTCCTCCACGCGGCCCGCATCAAGGACCAACTCCAAATAATCCGTGGTCACAAGTTCATCGGAGACGTTGCTTGGACTGCTGCTGAAGGCAATCTTATAATTTTCACTTTGATAAATAATGGTTCCCAAGGGAGATGTGATTTTTTGGGTGGTCGTTCCACCGCTTTTCGCAATTTCTGTGGGCAGTATGGGGTTGTTTGCAAAGAGACGGCCATCTCCAACGCCTCTGAACCGGAAACCCTGGCCCCTGCCATCCGCCTCGGTATAACAGAGAAATTTATAAGTTGATCCTTCTGTGTAGTATACAGAGGCGAACTCGGCTGGCGAGTTGTCAGCATACCGGGTTTCGACAAACGTGTTGACAGGAACGGTCGTGTCCACTACGTAATGATTGGCCCAAAGGATCCCAAGTGGAGCGCTTAGTCCCCCAAAAATCAGGCCAATGCCAGCAAGAAAGGATTTTCTGTTCTTGCTGGAGAGTTGACCGTTTTGAACCAGAACGGTGTCGTGCATTTTGGCCAGGGTTTGCGGGGTTTTGGTTCCCGGGTCCAGGGGATCCAGCGCCACCATAACATTCTCCTGGAGGCTAAACAGACTGACGTGAGACTCCTCTGACGTCACCGGCGCATTGATGAGCATTCGGGCCTTGAAATTCGGCAGCGGTTCGCCGTCTATGGCTTCCAAGCGAATGGCTTTTAATGTGTTCATGACCGGCGCATGTTCAAATGACAGACTCTCCGCTGCAATGGCTTCTACGGTGGGCGCGTCCATGACCTCTATTTTGACTTCACGGCTGAATCCCGAAACCACTTCGTCTACGCGCAGGACCAGGCCCGGCTCCAGTTCCAGGGTGAAGGGGCTGGTTCCCAGTCGCCAGGTGTTTGGGGCGGTTTGCAACAGTTCCAAGCGGTGGCGGAGCCGCTTACCCGTGGGCAAGGTGGCTTCCAGATCGATGCTGTCGCCCGGCGTCCCTTCGATGGGCTGTTTGAAGTCCTGGCCGCCCGTCATTTGCGCGCTCAGGCTGTAGGCTGTGGCGTCGTTGAGCATGCTCAGACGGGTGGCGTCTGTGAAGGCAGACTGGGGCGCGTTCACATAGAGTTGGTCCGCCTCATACGTGAGGTAGAACCGGGTGAGGTCCAGATTCTCCGAGGCGCTTTCGTTGAGGGTGTGGAACGTGAAGGAGGCCTGCTCTCTCAAGGTGTTGCCGTAGAGGTTCAGTAACCCGGTTTTGACGGTTAAGGTGTAGTCCGCGTCCGCGGTCAAAGCGACGCCTGGCGTGATGTTGAAGCCAAAACGGTCCGTTTCCTCGTTGATGAGGAGCGGGATGGGGTTGTTCTGCGCGTCGGTCAACTCTACGTTGGCCTGCTGGTTGGCCTTGTCTCGGGTGGGCGGCATGGTGAAGTCGAGGGTGATGCGCGGCATTCGCGACACGAACCAGGCCCCGTTTTCCGGTTGGTGACGTTCCAGGCGGTAGTCCGGGTTTTCCAAGTTGATGTTCTGACCGGTCAGCAGCTCCGGCCAGGATGCCGGATCGAGTTGAATCGCGCTCTCTTCTCGGGTGATGGGATCGTAACCTCGAACCTCGGTTGGGGTTTGGGTTACAAAGAATCGGTAGAATCCCGCGCTCTCACTCACGCCCCACCAGGGGTGTTCTCCGCCCGAGATGCGCGCGTCCTCAAGGGGCTGACTGCCCGTGTCATAGAGGGTGCCCTCCACTTCCGTGATGGGGAACGCCAAAGACACCAACGCGTAACGTCCGCTCTCTCGGATTTGGGAACGGTCCGGATCGTTCTGCCAAATCCCGTCTGTTTCGGTCAGCTTCCCCGCGTAACTCCAGCGATCATCCGCCATTTGCCGCAGCAGGATCACATGGGCGTGGGTTTCTTCTTCCAGGCTCAACTGTACGGAACGGTCGAGTTGCCCCCCGATCCAGAGGTTGAAGGAGAGAATCTCGGCGCTGCCCGCGCTCAGGTCCAGTTTCTCGGGTAACAGGGCCTGCAGCCGCACGGCGGGCGGCTGAACGGCGGTGTTGGTGAAATCCAGGGTCAGCGCCCCCAATCGGTACGCGCTGTCCTCGGGGAAATCCACGGTGAAGGGCGTGTCTGAGATGGCCTTGAATCCGATCTGGGCCTTGGTGGTGTAGGTGGGGTCCACCGTTTCCCTGGGGAAGATGTCCACATAACCCAGCAGCCCGCCGTTTCCGCCGTAGTGATAGCAGAACACGTCCAAATCCATTTGAGGCAGAATCAGGTTGCGGTCGAGTCGGTAGTGGACCTCGTCGGTTCGCACCAGCGCCCGGCTGCCGGATTGGCCTGAGACGAAGAGATAGAATCGGGTTTGGGGGTTCTCGGTCAGGGAGACGGATTGGGGATCGGTAAAGGCGTCGTTCAATGCGGCGGACGGCAAGGCCAGGTCCTGTTCTCGCAGAATCCCATCGCCTGCGACTGGCGTCTCTAGACCCGAAGTCGGATCGATCAACGCAACCAGAACCTGACCGTCCTCAACGCCAGTGAACGTATATTGCAGACTCGGGCCTGTAACCGCAGCGGTTCCATCCACCCGCCAGGATCGGCCATCAGCGGTTCCGTGATCGCTGGCCCTGCGATGGAGGAAAACCAGCGTATCGCCCGTGGGCAGATCGCCCAGGTTGGGGGCGTTCACCGTCAGGCTTCCACCAGTCGCCCCTTGAACGTCCAACCCCAAAACGGGAGCGTATCCCAGCGGCAACAACTCGGGCAGCGCTTGGGGGCCAAACGCGGTGAGCGTGGTTCCGCCGCCGCTGGAGGCGGCGGTGAAGGTATTGAAATTGGAAAGGCCGGGAGAGGCTTTGGGCGTGAGCCGTAGGTCGGGAATACGCCAACCGGGTTGATTGCTGGCAACATGACGCTGCACCCCAACAAAACCCGAGGCGTTGACGTACACGTCGATGGGGTAGCCCGAAACATAGGTTTCATAAGCCCCATTCTCATCGGTGGTGGCGGTCACGGTTTGCGCTGGCGAAGCGATGGTGACGCTGACATTGCTCACGGGAAGGCTGTCGGCGTCGGTCAAAACCTGGCCGCGCAGGTAATGGCGATGGGCCACGGTGACGGTCTGTTCCATCTGGGCGATATTGCCATAGATGTCGCGGGCCGTGACGTGAACGGGAATCTCGGTGGCAAAACCCGATTGCGTAAAGGTCTGGCTCCAGGAGACGCCGTCAGCGGCCTGATGGGCCTGTTGGTTGTTGACCGTAACCGACCAGGTTTCAATATCCGCAGCAGGGCTCAGGTCTACCGCAACCTGGTAATCCTCGCCAGCTTGGATATGGGCGGGAGCCGTAAGCGTGATGGATGGCGGCGTGGCGTTGTGATGCACGGTGACGGTCACCGTTGAGGAAGTGTTGCCCACGGCGTCTGCGGCCACATAGCTGAAATGGTTTTCCCCCGCTGTCAGGGGCAGGTCCAGTTCGGTGAATCGTCCGTTTTCCAAGGGCACGGCCACGCCGTCGCGGGTGAGGGTGGGGGCGTCGTCGTAAACGTCCTCCACGATGCCGTGAATGCTGATGGTGGTCTCATGGGTGTGGTGATTGTGAACCGGGGCCGTGATGTTCACCAACGGCGGCGCGTTGTCCAAATACAGATCCCGTTTTTCGCCAGCGTCGTCATAACCATAGGCAAGAGCCTTGAACAGAAAGGTGTTGACGCCGTTGTGGAGATCCCGATCCAACTGAAAGGTTCCGTCTAATGCGAGTTCCACCAGCTCCCCGTTCACCAGGAGTTGGCTATCGACGGGGTTCACGGAACCGGTCAGGCTCTGCGCGGCTAGATTGACCTGAGGACCCAAGGCGTCGAGGGTCAATTGAACGGCGGTGAGCGGCGTTTCCGCAAGGGCGTAGGTGATTTCCAAGCGGGGTTTCAGGCCATCGGTCGCCTGTTCTCCGGAATAGAAGGCGACCTGATCGGCAATGCCGTCCTCATCGGTTGGGGTGGTGAAGTAGAGGCGAATCCAGGTCTGACCCGTGGGGTTCAGCGCCAGTCTGCCCGAAGCGTCGAGAACAGCGATGGCCGGATCGGTGGGCGAGAGCGCGCCAGCGCGAGGGGCATTGACAAAAGCCTGAAAATCGTCGGCCTCCACAGCCCCGTTCTGGCCCAGGTCGCCGCCATGGACATCCACCCAAAGGGTACCATGAGAGGCGAAGGGATCGTCCCCAAGCGTGAGGGTGCGATCCAACACCAGTTGCGCGCCCAAAATGATGGCGGTGTCTGGCAATCCAGAGGTGTCGAAAGACACTAACCCCTTTGTTTGAACATCGTCGTCTCGATCGCCCACGAGAATGGCCTGATCACCAGAACCAGAAAGGGTGATCACGCCGTCTGCGGAGATTGTGCCGTCATTGGCGGCCTGACTGTAGACCGAAATGGGCGGTTCGGCCTGACCGAACAGAGCCCCGACACACAAAATGAAAACGAGAGAAGTCCAAGAAAAACGGTTCATGCTTGCCTCTTTACGCAATGATTATCTCTTAAAATGTGTTAAAAAAAGTAGAAATGATGAGAATAATATCGCCGATTCCGGGAATGAATAAGACAGTTATCTCATGTAGAGATTTTGGGAGGGGGCGATAGGGAATGTTTATATTGAAACTAAATGTTTTAAATAGTGCAGCTAGGGAAATAAACCTAAAACTGACCAGTGGGCCGCTGTGGCCACGCCTAAATGATCATACCTGTATTTTGTTGATCTGCCAACCTCAAATCATGGCGCAAAGGCCAAATGTTGATCATTTTGTCCTTTTCTTCATCCGCTGAATGGAGGGCTGAGTAGTGCGCCTGGATCTTCTACAGGATGCTGCGTCCTCCCTGGTCTGCTGTTGCAGCCCCGAAAATGAGCCTAAAACCCGATTGGTTGCCCTCGGCACACCTGGGACTACCTCTTGAGGTTTAGGGGATCTCATTTGCGTGTAGGCGCTTTTCCGAGGTGATTGGGTGATCCTTCAAGGCTGGTTGGGTTCTGGTTTATCCGGTTTTTGCAAATTCAGGCTGTTGCGTGTACTGTATTCGTCAATTCTCCTGGCCTTATTGTTGGCTTGTTTTCCTCTAGTTGGGACCGATAAAGTCATTACCACC
>JBNKOV010000200.1:0-8299 GCA_050294955.1 Holophagae bacterium | reverse complement strand
AACGGGTTCACTGCTCGCATGGCGCTGGTGATCGCTTCCGCTGTTTTTAAAGCTTGCAGGCCATGTTCTCCGCTAACCTTGGGTTTGGTTATCTCACCTGTTTCCCTGAAAATAGCCAGACAATTTACAAAATGTTCGAGCTGCTTAAGCAGAGCGTTGTGGTCGGTAACAGGCACCTGTTCGCGCTTGATGCCAGACCCATCCTTAAAATAAATTTCTCCCGTTTTTTCCATATAGTCCAATGAAAGGTAGGCCTGTTGTTGAAAGAGGCGAATTTTTCGCATAGGCTCCGGCGTAATCCGACTTGCGGTGAGATTGGCAACGCAGCCATTTTCAAATTTTAGGCGGGCGTTGGCGATATCCTCTGTTGGGCTTAATACGGGAATGCCTACTGCGTCTACGTCTACAACGGGACTGCGAACCAGATTCAACACCATGTCGATGTCGTGAATCATAAGATCCAGAACAACGCTTACTTCGGTGCCTCTTGGTGGAAGACCTGGGCGGGGCGGGGGATAGGGCGAAAGGCGATGGGTTTCAATAAATCGGGGATTGTCCAGCTTCTCTTCTAAATAAGAGATTACTGGATTGAAACGCTCGACATGACCGACTTGAACAATTCTGTTATTTTCACGAGCCAGCTTTAAAAGCGCTTCCGCCTGTTCCACGGTCTGAGTGATAGGTTTTTCAATGAGAAGATGTTTTCCCATTTCCAGCATGGATAGCGCCACATCGTAGTGATGGTTTGTAGGTGTTGCAATGCTAACCCCTTCTACTTTGGCGGCAAGCGCAGACGGGTCTTTGTAGACCTCTGTCCCCAATTCCTGCGCAACTTGCAAGGCTCGGGTTTCGTTCAAGTCATAAACCCCAACCAGTTCAGCGCCTTTGCATTCTGCGTATAATCGTGCGTGATGGTAACCTAATGCGCCTACGCCTAATACACCAACCTTGATGCTTTCGCTCATGATGCCTTCCTCGTTTTTCTTCCCTTTGAAGATTCCCTTCAATTCGCTCTCATTCTTGCATACTCTAGCGGCAATTTGGGAAAAAATTAAAGGTTGTGTTCTTGAAACTTCCGGACTTATGTCCGTGTGCAGGGCTGATTTGCAGCCGAAGATTTTTTGGGGTTTTCCCTTTGTGTTTCCATTCAATATAAGTCAAAATAGACTGGGAGCACTGCTTGGGAGGGATGTTATTTGAAATGGATAATGTTGCTTATTTGCCTGACAGTACTTGGGTTTTTTGCCTGGTATTTTCAAGAGCAGGCGGTTGAATTTCAAGGTGGGACTCCTGCTGAGATCGGTTCGGATAGGGATGACGAATCAAAATTGGTGAGCGCTATAATTCAGCGAGATGAAAGGACGGTTGAACGACTTCTCCGCGATGGCGCCGATCCCAATAGCGTCAACCGTTTTGGCGATTCGGCTCTTGCTTGGGCTGTTAACAATGGTGATGAAAACCTGGTAAGAACTTTATTGGAGCAGGGCGCCGATCCCCTTATGACGGGTACATATGGTTTTCAGCCTCTCCACTGGGCTGCAAAAAGAGGTGAATTGAATTTGATGCGGCTCCTAATTGAAGGAGGCGCTCAGACAAATTCCGTAGATCTACGTGGTAATACGCCTCTTATTTTGGCAGCCGAAAAAAACTTCAGCACAGGGGTTCAATATTTATTATCTCAGGGGGCAGATCCGAATTTGTTCAATAAAAGAGGGGAGACGGCCCTCTTCGTTGCTGTTGCCGCTGGAGCCGACAAGGTTGTGGAACCTTTAATTCTAGCAGGAGCGGACCTCAGTTTCGAAGCGCATTCCGGACAAACCGCGCTTTCTTTAGCGGTAGCGAAGGATTGGAACGAGCCCTTTCTGACGCCGGATATTGTGAAAAAAATACCGGATATTGAGGAGCGTTTGCTCTCTCACTTGAAAATAGAAATACTTAACAAGGATCAAAAACCAGAAATTGTGATTCCTCAGCTTACAGCGCTTATACATAATCTGGTGAACGAGGAACGCCAGGCCCATGACCTTAAGCCGCTGGCGTATGACGAAAATCTTGCTCGCCTGGCCAGGGGACATAGCGAGGATATGGGCCGAAACAATTTTTTTAACCATATCAATCCGAACAGGGAGGGACCGTCGGAACGGGCGACTCGATTGGGGCTTTCCATTGAACGGAAAACCGCCTCAGGGGCAGTTCAAACTGGAATTGGGGAAAATATCTTAATGAGCGATCTTTCCAAAGGCTCTCAGTCTTACGTAAAGAATGGGGTTCGGTACGTTATTCGGAGCTGGTTCACCCCGGAACAGATTGCAGCTTTGACAGTCGAGGGCTGGATGGAGAGTCCAGGGCACAGAGCCAATATCTTGTATAAGGACTATATTAAAGAAGGGCTTGGCGTCTATGTAACAGCGGATGAGGAAATTTATATCACCCAAAATTTTCAGTGAGCCCTCAGCGAAGCCCGTGTTTGCTAACAAGTCTGTGGAGATAGGTCCTTTGAATATCAGCGGCTTTGGCGGCTTTGGCCACATTTCCGTCGTATCGGTTTAGGAGTTCCTTTAGGAATTGAAACTCAACCTCCTGCATGGACTGTTTGGCCGCAATATCTTTTGCCCGTTTCAGCTCATCATTTGTATATTCTACAAAGGTGGGTTTGGTTTCTCCACGGGTCATGGCCTGGAAATGGCCCGCTACTTCTTCGGGCAATAGCTCCAAGCCGATAGTCGCGTCCTTGGCCAGCAAGCAAACTCTTTCAATGATATGCACCAGCTCGCGGACGTTTCCGGGGTATTCATAGGTTTGAAGGGCGGCAAGGGTTTGCTTGGTTAAATGGTATGATTCGGGGATCTTCCAATAACGTTTCAGGAATGCTTCTGCAATGAGGAGGATATCGCCGCCTCTTTCCCTCAGGGGCGGCAATTCTACCTCAACTACCTTTAATCTGTAATATAAATCCTGTCTGAATTTGCCCTTTTTCACCATCTCAGGGATATCCTGGTGGGTTGCTGCGAGAATGCGGACGTCGATGCTTTCCACCTGGTCAGATCCAATACGTTGAAATTCACCAAACTGGAAGAAGCGCAATAGCTTGGCTTGGACTGTCAGAGGGATTTCGGCTACTTCGTCAATGAAAAGAGTCCCCCCTCGGGCTTGGGCAATCCGACCCACTCTGTCTCTGTCAGCGCCAGTAAATGCGCCTTTGCGGTGTCCGAACAGTTCCGCCTCAAAAAGAGATTCGGGCAAGGCGCCGCAATGAAGGGTTATCATAGGCTTGTCTTTTCTTGAGCTATTGGTGTGAATCGCCTTGGCGATCAACTCTTTGCCGGTGCCAGTTTCTCCTTTAATCAGAACAGCCGCTTGGGAGTCTGCAACTTGCGCTATAATATCGAATACATGCAGCATCTTGGGATGATTTCCCACAATTTCCCCAAAATCGTATTTAGAGAAAAAACCTTGTTCGTGATCCTGTTTAAAGCGCTTCAGCTCATATCGCTCCAGCGCTGTGTGATATGCAAGCGCCGCCATATGGGAAAATTCTTCTAGGAAAAGACGTTCATCATCGGTGAAGGGCGGGGCGTCTTCGGGTTTTTCCAAATAAACAACGGCATAGACCTCACGCCCATAGCATAAAGGAGCAACCATAACTGAGACGCTTCCCATCTCCTGGATACTCTCCACTCCCTCAAATTGGGGATCTTCTGAGAGGTCCATACAGAATAGGATTTTCTTTGTTTTGATTACCTGGCGGACAAGACTTCTGCTGAAATTTCGCTTTCGTTTTGAGACAGAGGTGCTTTCGAATCGAATCTGATATTTGTCCTTGAAGCGACCGTCCTCTCTAACAACAATGAAGCCTTTTTCTGATTGAGTCACCTTAACGATCCTGTTCATCAGTAAAATGGCAATCTGGTCGTAGTCTTCTTCAATTTGGAGTGCTTTAGAGAGTTCAAAAAGCTCCTTGTAATAATCCATGCTGAGGCTCCGAGAAGAAGTTTATGGTATAGACCAGGGAAATCATAACGCAAAAATTCATAGGATCGCTACCCATTCCGTCTAAAACATTCGCATTTTTATGAATAAAAGAAAAGGCAGAAAAGGGGCAGAATTTCAACAAGGCCAGGGATTGGCCTTACCTTCATTGCTATTCCTTCTTTCGGTTGTTGCGCTAATAACTTGATTTTTTCTGGTCTATAAAGGTAATCTTATCTAAGACGACGATTCTGAACGAGGGTGAGCGAACTCTATGGGGCAAGATTGCGGAATTTTTGACTTAAATCGGGCGGGGCTCCCTCCAGACTTTTCTTTATCCAGCACCCTGCGGCACAGAGCCTGTGTTCGACCTGGTCCACATGGGCGAATCGACCCATTCCACTCCTTCAAGGTTCATTCGTTCGTGTATTCAGATCAAAATTAAAGCCACCTTCCTATAAGCTTTTTTCAGGGAAACAGGCTCTCACTTTCACCTTCACAAGCAGAGATTGGGGATACTTGATGCTCAGCCTTCCAGGATACGATGTTCAATCTGTGTTGCATAATGGGCGCGCCTCTCGCGTTTATCGGGCCTTGCGCCTTAAAGACCATCTCCCTGTTATCCTGAAAAGCGTCGAGAACACCTCATCTATTAAAGTGGCAAAACTTAACAGAGAGTATGAATTGGGCCGCTTTCTGCGGTCCGATAGTATTCTTCGTTACTACAATCTGGAGAAAACCTCTGCGGGTCCGGTCATCGTGATGGAGGATTTTGGCGGTAAGCCTCTCACTCATTTTATTGAAGGCGGCGCCGAACTCAGTTTCTTCTTAGACGTTGCGATTCAACTCGCCCGCATTCTTGGCGAGATTCATGGAAAGAATGTAATTCACAAAGACATCAAGCCAGATAACTTCCTGCTTAACCCGGCGACTCGGCAGATAAAAATTATCGATTTTGGAATTGCCTGTCTGCTGCCCTCAGAGCGAGCCACTCTGCGAGCCCCTGAGATGCTTGAGGGAACTATTGGCTATATGTCTCCGGAACAGCGAGGTATCGCCAACAGGCCTATAGATTATCGAACCGATTTTTACGCCCTCGGAGCCACCTTCTATCACCTCCTGAGCGGGTCTTTGAAGTCCCAAGCATCAGATAACATAAACTCATTGGATACCCTGAACCCAGAAAATGACACATACAATTCGTTGAATTCCGGTGAGGATTCGGATATTGAGATTCATTTCGAGCCTTTGGCGGGAAAACCACCCATGCTCTTTTCCATTATTGAAAAATGTGTGGCTGAAAACCCGGATGATCGCTACCAAACTGCGTATGGTCTTCAGGCGGATTTGGAGCGGGTCCGCAAGGCCTACCGAGAAACCCAACGAGTTGAGCCGTTTAAACTAGGTCAGCAGGATTTGTCTCAAAGACTTCAGTTTCCCCAGAAATTATATGGTCGGGAATATGAGATCAGCCGCCTCATGGTTGCTTATAAGCGTTGCTGTGAACATCAGCGCAGCTACATGGTTCTGGTGTCTGGCGAAGCCGGGATTGGCAAGTCTTCGGTCATCCACGAAATTCAAAAACCCATTGTAATGAAGCAGGGCTTTTTCGTATCTGGTCGTTGCGGTAGGTTTAAAAAAGAGACGCCCTACGATCCATTTATTACGGTGGGAAAAGCGCTGGTGAACCAGATCCTGACGGAGCCTGAATTTAAGGTTGCTGTATGGAGAAAGGCGCTTAAAAAAGCTTTGGCAGTGAACGGGCGATTGGTGTGCGACTTAATTCCTGAATTGGAGAATTTGCTTGGATCCCTTCCTGAGCCAGATTCTGTCAAGAAGGAGGATGCTCTACTTCGTTTTCAGCGCACCTATCAACGGTTTATCGATGTTTTTGCCAGACCGGAGCACCCATTAACTATTTTTCTTGACGATCTACATTGGGCTGATGACGCCACACTGGCTCTGTTGGAATATCTCCTTACTTCCGGGGGAAGGCAAAGTCTGTTCCTTATCGGGACATATCGATTTGATGGGAGTGAAGGCGCCCATCTTTTGATAAGCATGGTGAAGAGGTTGGGAACATATGGGGAGTTATTTGAAACACTTTCGGTTTCTCCGCTAAATCTTGACGATACTCGGTTATTGATTAAAGAGACATTGGGGTGCAGAGACGATAAGGCGGAAAGTTTCGCTCAACTCGTGCAGCAAAAAACACACGGCAATCCTTTTTTCCTGATCCAGTTTTTGAAGATCCTCTATCAGAAGGGGTTGCTGTACTGCAATCTCAGTGAAGGGGCCTGGAGCTGGTCATTGGAGGATATTGAAAAAGCAGGTCTTCCCGAGGATATTGTCGCCCTGCTAACCGAAAGTATAATAACCCTGCCGCCGGATACTTTGGAATTGGTTATGTACGCCGCATGCATAGGGATTCGTTTTGACCTGAAATCTCTGGTTATGGTTCGCAATCAATGCGCCCGCGAAATTGCTGAAGAGTTAATGCCTGCTTTGAAAGATGGTTGGATTCAACCCGATGATGAATACTATAAATATCTGGTGGGAGCCCGTCACCAGGAGAGACGAGCCCCGGAACGACTGATAACCTACACTTTTATGCATGATTATGTTCAGCAGGCCGCCTATGCGTTGCTTTCCCGAGAAAAGGCCAGGTCATTTCATTATGCCATTGGAAAGCATTTTTTTGACACCATTGATCGCAATAGGACGGATCGATACCTGATGTCTATTGTGGAGCACCTCCACAAAGCAGAGCTTTCCGAACCAAACGAGCGGTTGCTTCTGGCTGAATGGTATTTGAAGGCGGGTATGAAAGCTGGCGCTACTGCCGGCTTTTCTCTTGGTTTGAATTATTTCCAACTTGGCTGGAGGTACTTGCCTGAGAACGCTTGGGAAGATCATTATTCCCTTGCGCTCCAATTGCAATTGGGCGCAGCGGAGATGGCCTTTTTGGATGGGAATCATGACTTGATGAAGAGCCATTGCGCCATCGTTGAACAACACGCCAGGGCAACCTTGGATCTTGCTAAGGTCTTTCAACTTAAAGCTCATTACTTCGCAGCGAATCGTCGCTTTGAAGAAACCCTTGAAGGCGTGGCTGCGGGTTTGGAATTATTGGGGATGAGCATGCCAGCGCCCATGCCCAGAGATTTGGTGCGTTTGCGATCTCTTAAAATATTAACCGATGCTGGCGGCGTAGAGAGAATGGCCAATATGCATTGTATGGAAGATCCGGAAAAGCTTGCGGCCATGCAGTTGCTTGCATGCGCTGTTCCGTCCGCCTACATTCTTCAACCTAAACGGTTTTCAAGTATCGCTTTAGAAATGCTTAACCTGACAGCTCAGTACGGTATGGCTCCCGAATCTTGCGCCGCATTTGTTTGCTTGGGGGTCCTGGCCCATGATTTGGATTTGGGCTATCGTTTGGGCGAGTTGGGCGTAGAGCTTGTGGAGAAGTTAGAAGTGAGGCGGCTTCGTCCACTCATCTACTTCAATTTCGCCTGTTACTTGCAGCATCGTAAGGAGCATATAGACCAGGTGCTCATTCTTTTAAGGAAGAGCATCGTCGCCGGATTTGAAATTCGTGAAATGGAATATGCCTGTCGCTGTGAAGTTGAATATGCCAGTATCATGTTCTTCAAAGGCGCTCATCTTGAAACCGTCGCGAATCGACTAAAACGCTTTGCAGCGATGACCATGCAGGCGGGACAAAAACGAGAGCTGGTTATTCTGAATATCCTTCAACAGACCATCGCTGATTTTAAAGAACAGGAGCAGACCCGACCATTTCTCACTGGATACTATTTTCATGAATTCACCCAAGTTCCACAAATGGTGGAGTCCGGTCATTGTGAAGGTGTTTTTTATGCCCGCTTCGCCAAAGCCATGCTGCTTTTCCATCAGCTACACTATCAGGACGCTCTTGACTGTTTACTTCAAGCGGAACAGTATGTAGATTGCGTGGAAGGAAAAGCTGTAAGAGCTGATTTCTGCTTCCATGCTTCCATGATGCTACTTACATTATTTCCAAGAGCGAGCTCAGTTAACAAACAGGAGCTTATGAAAAAAGTGGAGACCTATTTTGGGGAATTGCGGGAATGGTCGGCAAGTGGACCTATGAATAGACTTCACCAGGTTCGGCTGATAGAAGCGGAACGGGCTAGAGCATTGGGCAAATATTGGGAGGCGGTTGAAGAATACGATCTTGCAATTGCACTTGCCCACGATCATGGTTTTCCTTATGTAGAGGCTCTGGCTTTTGAGCAAGCCGGTTCTCTTTTCAGTTCCCATGGTCGTCACCGCTGTGCCAGACCTT
>JBNKOV010000199.1:0-8307 GCA_050294955.1 Holophagae bacterium | reverse complement strand
TCTCGGCCAGCTTCGCCCTTTCTTCCGCCATCCGCGCTTGGGCTTCTAGCCGAATACGTTTCCTTCTTTCCCGGGCCGCGATAGCGGTCCAGGTTAGCCAGATGAGCAGCAAGAACGCCAGGGGAATGGTGAAGGGCAATGTTTTAACCCAAAACGGTGGGGGGGCCTTGAGGTGGAGCGAAGCCTCATTTTTCACACCATATCCGTTTTGTCCTCTAATTTTAAGCGTGCTGCTTCCCCCGTATGAAAGATAACGTGTATAATTCACCAGGCCTTTTACCTGTGAGTCCACCCAATCCTTGTCCAAACCTTCGCGTAAGTAGGCGAACTTGATGTTGTCACTTGAGCGATAATCCAGGACCGAGAATTCCAGGGAAAAGGTTTTGTCTTCGGGCTCCACCCGTGCTGTTTCTCCAGGTAGGATGAGATGCGCGGTGTCTTTATTATCCCGTTTGAAGCCGGTGAAGATTAGCGGCGGTTTGGAGGGGACGTAGACGTCTTTTGGGTTGAAAGAAGTGACTCCTTCAATTCCTCCCAGGTATACTCTGCCAGTTTTGGGATCTGTAAATCGTGACCCGGGAATGCCTGCCCCTTCCTGGAACCCATCAATCTCGCGGTAGAAATGCCAGCTGTGGTCCGCTATATTGACGCGAGCCACGCCGAGTCCTGTTTTTGCCCAAAGACCGCCTTGACCATCGTAGGTAGTTGCCGCAATAGAGTTGTCGGGAAAGCCTTCTTTCACTGTAAACCGCTTAAAGACGCCCGTATTTGGGTTTAAAAGATTCAAACCGCCACTTAGAGTGGCGATCCAGATGTTGTCATCCTCATCAATCGCAAGGTCCAACACATGGCCTGCGCTTAAACCATCGGGAGTTCCTGGAAGGTAATGGGTTATTTCATCGGTATCCGGATTGAGCCTATTCAATCCTCCGCCAAAAGTGCCCACCCATAAAAAACCGGCCCTGTCTTGGGCTAAGCAGGTTACCAAATGGTGACTTAAATGGTAGGGGCTACCAGGTTCGTCGGCTTGAATTTGACAGGACTGGCCTGTTTTGGGGTTGTATTTAACCAAACCTTCCTGGGTTCCCAGCCAGATTAAATCTTCCCTTGTGGCTAAAAAACGCCAGAAAATAGTTCCGGTTAGAACAGGGTCTCCAACTGGTTCGCCGGTCTTGGGGTTTAATTCATAAAAAGCATTGGGGGTGCCGCAATAATACGTATCGCCATGTTCGGCCACGAAGTAGATTTTCTTTCCAGAAAATGACCATTGGGGCGTTTGTTGGCCTGGTTCAATACGGGCGAGACCATTGTAAACCCCTACCCATAACCGCTGTGAGCTGTCCTTAAAAATGGACCAGACCTCCTTGCCCTCCAAATTCAGATAGAGCAGGTTTTCAGTGTTGGGATCTAAGATATCCAATCCATTAAGAGCTGTTGCGGTCCACAGTAGATTGTCGCTGCTGTGGAAAATGGCGTCGATACGTGAGTTGCGCAAACCCATGGGGTTTGCTTCGTCGGATTGATAGTGGAGCAATTTCTGAGTATTCAAATTCAATCTACTCAACCCCTGATTGCCGCCAATCCATAGATTTTCTTTGTCGTCAGTATCCAGGGCGGAAATGCGGTCCGAACCCAATATAGCGCCGTATTGAGGATCATCTCTCATGAAATGGAATAGACCATCCTCCAGCCAGGCAAGGCCATTTTCCTTGGTCCCAATCCATAAGCGATTCCTGGAATCGCACAATAAAGTACGTACTTCCTTGATGTCGGCATGATTCAAGGCCTCAAACCGCTGCTTGCCAGGGAGGAGAAAATAGAGCCCGGTTTTTCGAGCGCCGACCCAGAGGACTCCTTTTTCATCTCGGGCCAGAGACGCAATCCCTTGATTGGGCAAGCCCTGGTCTTTTCCGTAGTGAATAATGCGGCCATCCTTCATAAGGTCCAAGCCCTGGTCCGTTCCAACCCAAAGTCCCCCGTCCTGGTCGCTGAGGATAGACCATATATTGTTGCCGCTCAGGCTTTGTGGGTTTTCCGGATTATGAAGAAATCTGGAAAAGGTGCCGGTTCGTCGATCCAAGAGGTTTAAACCGCCGCTGGATCCGACCCAGAAACGCCCTTGACTGTCTTCATATATGACATGAATGGAGCCTGCTGTAATGGATGTATCATCGTCAGGGTCGTGCCGATATCGCTTAACAGAGGCGCCGTCATAACGTAGCAAACCGCGGGCTGTGCCAAACCACATCAGCTTATATTTTCCTTGAAATATGGCAGTTATTCTTTCCTCTGGGAAATTGTCGGCTTCGGTTCCCAGCTTACGGAAGATGGGCTTTCCCGTTTGTGAGAAAAGGGCGGGTAAAAAAAACAGTGAAATTATTATGGTGAAGCAGCAACGATTTAAGTTTAAAATCTGCCAGTTTTTTTGCATCCATTGCATTGAGCAAATCCAGGACCCTGAGTATGGCGTCAAGCCGGATTTTACTACAGAATGGCCGCGCTGTGTGGTGGGTCTTGGGATATCTTTAAATTAAGATTCAATAAAGAAGCGTGGTAATAGCTCTATCCCAATAAGAAAAGACTATCGAATAAATTTTTTGATTTTTAACGAGAAAACCCGGCAAGAACGAAAGGCGTTCTTGCCGGGCAACTGTTTTGAAACTCTTAGTTTGCTTTCAAATCCAGGTGTCCAACGCCGGTGGTGTTGACAACGGTTGCGCCGATAGCGCCAACCCGTTCGTCCCATTTCTCAAGATGAACATGAACAGAATCGCCTACTACCACGGTGTCGTCTACCACTATGTCGTCAACCTTGTCAAAGTCAACTGCCTGAGCAACGGGGCCACTACATGTTGAGTGAATTGTTCCATTATTATTCGCACAGCAAGTCATTAAGTTTCCGGAAATGGAGAAACCTGCGTAGGCGGCGCAAGGGCCGCCGTGCCAACTGCCAGAACCGGGGCTAACGAGGCACTGGTAATACCGGGCTGATCCAGGAGGGCAGGGTCCGCCGCCGCCACCTGCAATCTGCATGGCGTAAACGCCAACACCGGATGGTTGGTTTGCGGAACGAATCGTAATGGGGTGACTTCTTGTGAGCTCTGCCGCCTTTCTACCATCGTTGTAAACGGTTACGGTATAAGAACCCTGGTTTAATTGCGATTGGGTTGAAATTTTCCAGGTTCCCTGGTCAAAATTCATGGTAGTCGTAGTTAAAAGGCTGTCAGTATCGCCGTCCAGTTCTCCGTAATTGTAAACGGTGACGCCGTCGCCATTGGCCGGACGGCTCAAGGGCGCTGTGGTTAACATGGAGAACATGGAGTTTTCCAAATCAATATGGACCCCGTCAGATTCGGAATTCAGGTTGGATACGCGCAAGGTGGACTGGTCCAGACTGGTGAAGGTTGCTTTTCCCGTAGCGTAATGCATGAAACCGTTAAACTCGACTGGATCTGTCGCCATCGCCGCGAGGCTGGTAAGAGCCAACGCAAAAAATAATTTGATTTTCATATTTGTCTCCGTTTTAAATCTGTCTCGACCGCCATGGATTCCAGTTTGGCTATGTATCAATGGATGGAGCTTCTTATGCTCATTCGGTCACTGATGGAGAGTATAAAAAATAATTGCCCTCAATACAGGAGTCGGTGGTAACGAATATTCGTGACAAATGTCATGACCCTTGGTGATCCACATCTTTTTGATGTCTGAGAGAGCAGGGAAGGGGCAAAGCTATGAGGTTGCTGGCTTTCACCATTGGGATCTTTTGTTGCGTTTTGCCCCGGTTTGGGCTCAGTGGCTCATCTTTCTAGAGTCGCAAGCCGATTTGAGTGGATATCGGACAAGCGCCCTAAGGCGGAATGCCGCGAGAATAAACAATGCAAAATTTCCTCTTCTTAGGCTAAAATTAGATGAATTGCTCGATTCTTCGATGCACCCTGGTTTCATTTCAATATCTGAACCTGACAAATATATCCTCTGGGTTGAACGCGCATGTCCGTAGCCGAACCTGAAAATCTTCTTCACTTTAAAATAATCGAAACACTGGGCTCCGGAGGAAACGGAACCGTTTATCGAGCGGTAAACACTAAAAATGGACAGGTTGTTGCTCTAAAAACCCTGAAGAACGCCACCGAAGTCACCCTAAATCGTTTCAAAAGAGAGTTTCATTCCCTCAAACGAATGGACAATTCTGGCATTGTGCAGGTTTATGAAGGATTTTTTGAGCACTCTCCTCCCTTTTTCTCCATGGAATGGGTGAAGGGAAAAACACTCAGTGAAGTGATCGAGGACATGGAGAACAACCCCATGGTCTTCTCCGTGAAAGATCGGGAGACCTTCGCTGTGAAAATGGCCTCCCAGATTTGTGACATATTAAACTATATTCATGGGTTTGAAGAGGTTCACCGTGATTTAAAGCCGGACAATATTTTCATCACTCAGGAAAAGGGCGGCATATTATCCAAATTCCACGTGAAGATGCTGGATTTCGGATTGTTGAAGAATGTGAACGAGGAAACCGAAAGGGGGCGACCACGAGAAGATGATACCGAAGGAGGTATGATTGTTGGCACAGTTCATTATTTAAGTCCAGAACAGGCCAAAGGTTCTTCCGTAGATCCCAGGTCCGATCTCTATAGTTTGGGCGTGATCATATACAAAATCATCAGCCTGAAGCTGCCCTATGAGTCCGCTGACGTAGTGGGCTATATTTTTAAGACTGTCTTTGAAGAACCTGCCCCTGTTGAACAGCACCAACCAGATTGCAGTAAAAAAATGCAAGGCCTACTGAAGGATCTTCTTGCAAAAGAACCCTCCAAGCGTCCTCCTTCCTCGGCCGCTCTCAAACGCAGACTGAAATCCCTCTTAGAGCCTGCTACTTCGGCTGTCGCTGATATTCAGGCCTCAGACCTGGAGTTTGACACTGGTTTAGAGGGTTTTGGCAGCCCCCTGCTTCCGCCTCCTTTGATTGGGCGGGAAGACGCCATCCAGGAAATGGTGCGGCAGGTGGCGTTGACAGATAATTTCCAACCCCGCGCTGTAGTGCTGGTTGGAGAACCCGGCATGGGCCGCACTTCGGTGGTGAAAGAGTGGAAATCCAGAGTGCTGATCCAAAATCCTGTCTTTCTTTCTGCCCATTTTTCAGAGGAGCTTGTGCCTTCTCAAGATCCCATAGGCATGCTGTTGGATTCCCTTATCAGAACGATGAAGCCCGAGCGAGTTAAGGCCGTGTTTAAAGATGTCTATCCTTTTCTCGCTGATGCGTCGCGTTACCTCGGACGTTATTTTGACACCAAGTCCGTGGGACGCTTCGACCATCTTTCTCCCAGCCGAAAGCTGCAGGTTCTGGCAATAAACTTCATAAAGCTTATACAAAAATTGGAGGAAGACGGCCCGGTAATCATGATTTTGGACGATGTTCAATATGCTCCCGAGCGTTTCTTCGGTTGGTTGACTTTGTTTTGGGAACAACTTACCACCTCCCGTTTTTTACTGGTTTTTTCCTGCACGCCAGAGCCTAATCCGGCTATGTGTACACAATTCAAAGCCCGGCTGAAAAGTCATATGGATTCTGTGGTTCTGCCTCTAAAGGCTTTGGACCTCAAGCAAACCACCGACCTTCTTCAATCCATGTTGCCCATTGGGGTTGAGCTTCCATTTAGCGACAAACTGAGCAAGATGTTGATGGAGCGGGCAAATGGCAACCCCTTCTACTCCACGGAATTATTTGCTCGTTTGTATGAGGATGACCATCTCTTTGTGAACCATGGCAAATTGGACATTCGCAACGTAGATGGCGTAGATGTGCCCCTTTCTATCCATCAGGCTCTTTTGAAAAAGGTGGAGCGGTTGCCAAAAGACGCCCACTATCTCCTGAAGATGGCCGCCATATTTGGCAACGCTGTGGAATATCAGGTATTGGTTGTTTGCCTTCAATGGCCTGATGAAAAATTTATCAATAACCTTGTGATCCTGCTGAAGCTGGGCATTCTTTCAGAGGAAGAGGAGCCGGTCCATAAGCTGCATTTCAACGCGCCAGCTCTTCAAAAGGTGCTCTATGATCAGATCCCCGAAGCCGGGCGTCGGGTGTTGCACTCCAATGCTGCCAGCGCTATTGAAATAAATTTAAGAACGGATGATGTACCTGCTCTTGAACAGGTTGCCTTTCATTATGCGAACAGCGCCAACTATGTGCGCGCTGTGAAATACGCCTACCTGGCCGGGAACTGCGCTCTGGAATCCAAAGAAACCGATAAAGCCATTTACTTTTATCAGCTTACTTTGGACATGATGGACAAAATGGAGAACAAACAGGCGCGCAACCTGGTTAACCTTAAACTGGCCGAAGTTCATCTCGATAACAATCATCCGGTTCAAGCGCTTGAGTTTTATAATAAAAGCTTGGAAATAGAAAACCTGTCGAAGATGGAAGAGTTACGGTCGCTTCGTGGTCGCATGATGTGTTATCAGAATATGGATCAATTGGATGACGCCCTGAAAGACGCCAATAAACTCCATGAAATTGGGCTCACCTGCTCCAATCGCATACAGGCGGAAACACTAGCTGCGCGTGGTGAACTCTGCTGGCTTGCCGATGGAGACGCAGGGTCCTATCGCGTCGATCTTCTGAAAGCCAAAGCGCTTTATCCAAAATTAAAAAACTGGCCAGTCATTTTGGCTTTCTCACAAATTGTTTCAAATGAACTGGCTGGCGCTCGAAAACACCTCGCAGATCTGGTAAAAGGAAAGTATGAGCCGAGCTTCCCTGTTTATCTCCTGTTCGCGAGTCTGCGTTATTTTTCTGGTGACTTTAAAAAAGCCCATGAGTTCCTGAAAATGGCAAAAACCAACACTGCTGAAGTCGGTGCTGCAACCGATCCCAAACTCATGATTGCCCATTCTCTTCTCACCTTCAAGCTCCAGTCCACCCTCTCCCCAGACCATTCCTCTGAAGAGTATCTGGCTATTGCCGCCCGGTATATAGAGCGGTTTGGCTTAAAAAAGGAAAAGGTTAAGATTACTCTCATTCAGATGGAGCATTTACTGATGACCGGGCAATATGAAAAGGCCTGGAGCATGGTTTCTAAAATGGCCAAAAAGTCGGTTAATCTTCCAGTAGCCTACCACGATCTCTACTTGTTCCTTTCTTTTGCTATGAGGGCGGCCTGGGAAATGCAGGAACGACCACCAAGAGGTTGGCTACTGCGATTCCAAAAATTCAAACCTGGAAAGAATGCATCCTTTATCCTTCAGACACATTGGGCTTTGGCCAGGGCAGCCGAAGCGCAATTGCGTCTCTCCACCAGCGCACCCTCGGCGCTGCGACAACTCAAGAAGGTTGGCGAGTTGTTGATCGGTATGAAGCTCAAATATTATTACCGGGCCATTTTAGTCAAGGAAATTGCGCTTATTAACAAGCTGGGCTCTGGAGAACAAGCAGAACCCCTCATTAAATTGAAATCTCAGATCGATCAGTCCCTTGGTATCAGGTTACCAGATTAAGGGTTTGTTGGCAATGGGTCGCATGTTGCCGATTTTATGGCGGTATGTGGCCATCGGTAGCATGCAACCACCGTGGTTTTTTGAAAGTACTGCAGGTACACCCAAGGATTCAGGTCGGCTGGTTTAGCGAGGAGACATATTGGATTGCCTGGCATGGACTTTGCCTCTAAGCAATATGGCGATAAGTGAATGAAAACGACTCATTGGTCCGAAGAGTTTTTCTATGAACTGTTGCCAATATATTTAATAGGAGAATGTTATGAAAACGATATCCAAGATGGAAGGTCTCTTTGCCTATGATGACAGATCTCAGACAACCGGGATTTTGAAAAAGGCTCAATCCCTGGAAAAAGTAAAAATGTCAAAGGAGAATCGAGCCAGCCTCCTTTCCGGGAAAAGTAAGGGGGCTCAATGCGTGGTGATTCCGCCTAATTTTGAGGTGAGTGTCCATTACCCTGAAGATCTAATGGAATTTTACGGAACAGTTGGCGCGCCGTATCCATCACAAGTTTTCATGAGTCACGAATATTGCTTTTTTAACCCGGCTCAACTAATCAGAACAGCGACTGCTGTGGGATATCCCGATCAGGTTTATCCACTTACTACCTGTCCCAGTTTTGAAAACACCATTTTTTATACTAGCCTTATTCCACAATATCAAGTGGTTCGCTACGGTGTGCTTGTTTTGGGCCTTGAAGGGATTGCCGCTTTGCGGGAATGGGATTTTTATGGAAAGAACCCGGGTCCCGATTGCCTGAGCGTCGTTCAGAATATTGAGAATTATCATGCCGCCCTAATTTTTGAAGG
>JBNKOV010000198.1:0-8337 GCA_050294955.1 Holophagae bacterium | reverse complement strand
GGCCACAGGCTATCAGACCCTTCGCAAAGATACGGTGGATTTGGCGTTGGCAAAGGAAGAGCTTACCAACAGCCCCTTATACAAGAATTTTTTGATCAGCAAGGATGGCAAGACTACGGGTCTTTTGATTAATTTTGAGAAGGACGAAACTTATAGCGCATTATCGGAACGCCGTAGCGACTTACGGGCCAAAAAACACGAAAGCGGATTAACCCCGCAGGAACAAGCCGAGCTGCAATCTGTAGAAATGGAATATCGCCTTACAAGCACGGTTAAAGCAGCTATTTGGAGCGGCGACGTGGCGGCGGTGCGGGAAGTTCTGGCTCGTTACGGAGACGAGGCTCAGATCTATTTGGGCGGGGTTCCCATGATTGCGGCGGACATGGTGGACTTTGTGAAAAGCGATTTGGTGGTGTTTGGGATTGGGGTTCTGGTTTTCCTCATCTCAACCCTCGGCGTTATTTTCAGGAAAATGCGTTGGGTGCTCCTTCCCATGGTCACTTGCGTGATGGCCGGTTTGGTTATGGTTGGCTTTCTTGGGCTTGTGGACTGGCGAGCCACGGTTATTTCTTCAAACTTCATCTCCCTGCTTTTTATTATTACCATGTCCATGGCCATCCACTTCATTGTGAGATATCGAGAGCTTTATCATCTATTTCCCGATTACAGCCATCGCCAACTTGTGCTTGAAGCGGCCTGTCAGGTTTCCCGACCCTGTCTCTACTGCGCTCTAACCACAATGGTTGGCTTTGGATCTCTGGTTTTTAGCGGCATTTTGCCGGTTATGGAATTTGGCAAAATGATGAGCATGGGCATTGGCGTGGCCTATCTTTTGTGTTTCTCTCTCTTGCCCTCACTTCTTGTTCTATTTTCGAAAGGAGGCGGGGGAAAGGCTAGAACGGGTTCATTTTCTCTCACGGAATCCTTTGCCCGGTTTTCTGAACACAAGGGTGGCGTGTTGTTGGTTATCGCGCTCATTTTGGGATTGTTGGGCGTGTTGGGTATCGAGCGTTTAACCATTGAGAACAAGTTCATTGATTATTTTAAGGATTCTACCGAGATCCACGCAGGTATGGAAGTTATCGACACCCAACTGGGGGGCACGACGCCCCTGGAAATCATTCTGGAAGGGGAAGGGGAGGACTATTGGTTCAAGCCTGAGAACAGGGCGAGACTTCGTCAGATCCACGATTATCTCGATGGCATGCCGGAAACGGGCAAGGTGCTTTCTCTGGACACGTTGTTGAAGGTGTCTGAAGACATTAACGGGGGAAAGCCCCTGAATTCGTTCTTGTTGCTCAGTTTGCGCAAATTCATTCCGGAGGATATGAAGCAGGCAGTCATCTACCCCTACGTGTCGCCGGATTTCAGTCAGGCGCGGATTGTGGTGCGGGTGGTGGAGAGCTATCCGGAGTTGCGCCGGGAAGCCCTTTTGGGAAATATCCGTCAATTTCTCACAAATACCATGGACCTGGATGAGAGTGAGTATCGCATCACGGGCATGTATGTGCTGTATAACAACATGTTGCAGAGTCTATTCAGTTCCCAGATTAAAACGATAGGCGCTGTATTCCTGGCTACCTGGCTGATGTTCGTTATTTTGTTCAGGTCCTTCTACCTGGCCACCATCGGCTTGATTCCCAATATTTTTCCGGTCATTATTGTCCTCGGCGCCTTGGGTTGGTTGGGCATTCCCCTTGATATGATGACGATTACCATCGCCGCCATTACCATTGGGATCGCGGTGGACCACACCATCCACTACATCCACCGGTTCAAAACGGAGTTTCCAAAAGATCGGGATTACGTGGCTTGCATGCATCGATGCCACAACAGCATTGGCGTGGCTATGTATTACACGTCGATCACCATCATTGCGGGATTTTCCATTCTGGCTCTTTCCAATTTTGTGCCCACTATCTATTTCGGGTTGTTTACGGGTCTTGCCATGACGGTTGCCCTGTTGGGGGCCATGACCCTTTTGCCAAAACTCATGATCATTCTCAAACCGCTGGGGCGATAAGATGTTAATTGAAAGAGAAGTGCTGGTTCCATGGGAGGAGAAGGCCTATTCCGCCTTTCCTACTTTTGTGACCTGTGGGGATGCCTTGTTTGTCTATTACCGCAAAGGCGTCACTCATTCGGACGGCGGCCATGGGAAACGGGGGCGGGTGCATTGTATCCGCTTTAATAAGAGGTCGTTTCTCCGTGATTTTGGCCAGATTCAGCCTTTAAATCAGCTCGGTGAAGATGAGGTGGTTTTTGAGGAAGGCAATGAAATGGACGCCATTGTGTCTCAGCTAGCGCCGGACCGATTCAGTCTGGCCACCCGCAATTATGACGACGCAGGGGTGATGAGAACCTATATTTCATTTAATAATCGCCCCGAGTTCAATGACCGGACTCTGGTTGAATTTGAGAAGTTGGATTGGTTCGCCTTCTACGGTAAGGCGTTTCACGCCAATGGACTGGATATTTTTCCCGCATACGGTTCCTTGAAAGGGGAGATCTTTGGCAGACCTCTGCTGCTCTCTTCTCAAAATGGGTGCGATTGGAAGCTATTGGCGGTCCTGCCCTCATATTTTGATAAAAAAACGGTGCTCAATGAATCATCGGTCGCCTGGGATGGCCATTTCTGGGTTATGTTCATGCGGCAAGATACCAGGCCCTTTGGGTTGTGGCTATCCCGGTCAAAGGATTTGCTTGAATGGAGCCCGCCGAAGAAGTGGCGAGACCAGGCTCACGCCCCGATGGCGTTGAATTTAAATGGGACGTTGCACTTGTGTTTTCGGAATATCCTTGGAGAGGATCGGTCGGCCTTTTCCCTCGTTGCCTTTTCTGAAAACGCCTCGCTTCCCGATGAGGATAAAATAAGGGACTTGGATGAATACACCGGTTCCATTTATGACGGAGGATACGGGGACCTGGGCCTGGTGGGCGATGATCTCTTTGTCTTTTATTACCATGGAAATGTAAAGGGCGAGCCCTTCTTGAAGGCGGCTCGCTTAAAATATCAGGCGGACTAAATGGTCCATTATTTTCTGCATGGGATTCAGTGAAGCCTTGGCGCAAGCGCTGTTCAGCAAACCCGGTTTTTCCCCGTAGGTGGACTGCGGCAATTGGACTTTTATGAAAAACGAGGTTGTTTCAAAAAAAATGGTCGAACCTGGGGGCTCACGGTTTATAATTGGGTGTGCAATACAAACGTGATATCCTTGAATCCATTCACGGAACAGGGGAATCATCTGCCAAACATAGCTTTGCTACAACTTTCCAAATAAAAGGTTTGTTTAATTCGAATGGGTACGGAAGCCAAAGAAAATACCGGTCTTGATCTCAATGCAGCCTCAGAAGTCGCTCAGGACTTTAAACTCCTTCAAGCCAGGAACTCAAAGGCCTATGTGGCCACCATGGTCGATATCTGTTCCGCAGTGAACAATTGTCCCATGGGCAAAATGAAGAATTTGGATGTAGATGAACTCAGAAACCAAACGGGTCATTTACTTTACTACGCTATTAAGGGTGTGGACGATCCAATTCCCTGTGATGTGGAATTCGTGCCCCAGCTTCACTCCCATTTTCGCAAGCCTACCATTCTTGTTTTAAAGCGCATACAAAAGTTTCTCATGGCCACCCACCGCAGGGTGCTGGGGCGGTTGGAACGAGAGCAGGCCCTTGAAAAGATTATGGACATGGGCGCTTTTGACGTTTCTCAAAAAATTCGTCTCGCATTAGACGAAATGAGACGCTACGAGTCTATGTCAAAAATGGTGAAGGGCGGCGGTCGAAAGCTGGATATTCTCATGCAAGCCCTCAAGGTGCCCAGCCGAGCCCGTTTTGAGCTTTTGTTGGTGGATCGCATCCTTAGAGATCCTCACCATATCCGCCATAATGAAGCGCTAAAATGGTTGGCTCAGTCCAAGTTTAAAGGCAACCGCAATGCGGTTCACAGTTTGGTGAACAACGGCTTTCAGATGTTGGACAATGCGGGCAATCGCATTTTGGAAATCATGGAAGACCTGTCGGGCCTTCAGTTTCCCCGGGACAACGGCTCCATTGACGTTCACCAGAACTGGTATTCTCTGGGCAAGGCGCTTCCAAGAGGGGAGGAGTTCGTAAAAACCTTCACGGCGGAAGAGAAGGTTGAGCATAAGATCAAACGCCTTACATATCCAATGGTTCGCGTGGGTTGGGATGTGGAGCGCATGAGAGCGCAGAAAGATCGGCTTCTGGTGGATCTGAACGTCGCAAAAATCCAAGCCGCGCAACTGAGCAACCTGTTCTTTGACCTGGAAAAGAAAATTGCCAGTTCCACCAAGCCGGACGGCGAGGTGATGATCGCGATTGAGACCGATTTGAACAACGGCATGCTAAGCACACGGGAACGGGATGATGCGGAAGCCTGGGTCAGGGAAAATAAGATTAAATTGCAGGAACTCATGATGGAGATTTATGAATCCCTTCATGAGCTGAAGGAAAAGAATCCCAAAATTGCCCTTCCCGCGGAGTTGGAAGACACCATTTCCCGGATCAAGTCGGGTCATGCGGGTGATCGCCAGGAACAATTGAAGGGATTTGAGACGGAAATCGACAAGCTGAGCATTGCCGACATAGCGAAAAAGGTCTCCTCTCTTGAGTCCAAAATGGATTCTCCCAATGAGGAGGTCTTCAGCGAACTCTTTGCCGCCAGAGGCGAGTTGGTCCAGCGAATTAACCATATCTCCATCAGGAACATCGACTTCCATAAAAAGGTGCGCAACGCCTACCAGGATTTCGAAGAGTACGAAAACAAGGTCTTGGAACTCTACGGGATGGAAGAACAGCTAGAGCAAATGCGGATCAATGTTGAGAAATGGCTGCTCAACTGCTTTAGAACGGTTTCCTTTATTTCGGTTCCTGAAAAAACCCTGGCTGGAGGGATGGAGGTGGTCATTGAGGCCATGCTCATTGATCTCAAAAAGCTGGACTACGGCGCTATAAACGCGGACATGTTTCAAGAGTCCCTCGACAAAGCAATGAAAATGGAAGAGGAAGATGGACTGCTGCATCTCGATTACCTTTTGCAGGAAATCAATGCAGTGCCTCGTTCCGACCAGCTTTTGAGCGCCTTGCATGACTGGGAAAAAGACTTGGGCAAGGCGGAAGTCGCCAAAAAAGAATCCTGGGTTTTGGACAATGACGCCAAATTGCAGGAAATTGGCGATAAGGCCCGTTCCGAGCTTCGGGAGCGCATCAACTCCTCCAAAAAGCCGCTTTCTCGCAGGCTTCGGTTTGAGGTTTTTGGGCTATCCGATTGTCTGGCGGAAAACCTGTTGAATATTTTGCACGGGTTGCTTGCGACCGAGCCGCGACTCGCCAATGCCCAAGAAGGGGAAATGTTGGTGAAGAGCCTTCAATCTCTTGAGGCTCAGGTCATTGAAGCGCAAAAGACCACCAAACCCGATGGAGAAGCGTTCAAAAAGTTGAAACAGATGGAGCAGAACGGCCAGATCGAGTCTTCTGTGGCGCAAGAACTCTTCAAGGAACTCAAGCTCAACTTTTCTGAACTGGATCAAGTCCTGGAGGAGACTAGCCAGGGACTTAAATCTGTCAGCCTCTCTCAGAATCGGTTTGGCGCAAAAAAAGAGACGGACTATCTCGACGTTACCTTGAACATCAACGACCTCGAGCGGTTAAAGGACGTCTATGACTTCATAGAAACCGTTACCATGCAGGATATTAAGCGCTTTTGTGTTTCGTATAACCTGAAGTCGGGCCTTGTGAGCAATCTTTTTGAGAAGGCCCGCAAAAAGGACCTCTCGGTTCCAAAAGATATCCTTGCCCTCTTTAATACCAAGGCCTATAAGGCTTTTAAAGAGAAGCGTTACATTTCACTGTCTTTAAAAACCCTCATGATGAAAAGCAGCCAGGAAATCTTTGAGGCGGAATGCCAGCTTTTGTGTCATACGCTTAATCTGGTTAATCCCATGAATATCCGCAAAAAAGCCAGCTACATGGGGATTGTCACCATTTTGGGTCAGGCCAAAGAGGCGGATCACCAGATGGTCAAGGCCTTGGGACTTATCTGGGGCCGCGTTCAGTCCAGGCTATTCAAATTTGAGCCCATAAACCACAAGAAGAATTTTGAAGGCAATCGCACCGCAATCATGAACGATGTCAAAGATGTATCTGGAGATAAGTTTAAGCGGTAGGCATTAAAAAAGCGCTCATTCCAGAGCGCTTCAATATGAATGACAACAATACCAGAGCATGCTATTGTTGGAGTTACTTGGAGCCTTCTTGAGCAGAAACAGCGGCAACTTCTTCCCATACGGGAACCTCAAATTTGAGTTCATCTTTGCAGAACGCTTCCCACTCCGGCGTTACTTTGTCAAAAATATAGTCTTCATCGTTGTCCAAATCTAGGGGATTGGTAGTAACAGACGTATTTTCCTGAATGTATACGATGCTATCGTTATTCAGTTCTTTTTCGTTGTCCCTTGCTGCGTCGGACCAGCCGGGGAATTTGCGCAAGTCGCCTAGCTTGTAGGCTTTACAGTATCTGGACATGTAAGACGCTCCTGTAGATATATAAACCTGATGCAATCGGACTCATGCCTGGCGGCTCGAACCGCGATGTATTATTATTTTACCAGCAGTCGATTTTTGTCAATAGTCGGGCTTTAAAGTGGGTTGTTTTTTGTGAAAAAACGCAAGGAGACGTGTTTGTTCGAAAATATGTTTACCCTTATCGCGAATGCCTAATCAGTTGCTGAAACTGCCAGGCTTTCAAAGTATAAAATAGGCATCACTGGATCTTATATGATTTGAGCTTTTTAGGCAATGGCAAAACCATTAAAACACTGTCAGGCGGCGGGCGAATATGCATGAGGATTTTTCTGGGGAACGGAACTGTCGCAGCGGTGAGGCGTCTTTAAATGCTTGAAAAAAAACCTGTTTGACTGTATGTTATAAATTAGAGCAAACATGGGGTTGACGCCCCATTACATTCTGAGGTATTTTGCAGTGTTCGAAATGGTTCATAGTGCTTTCAGGGTAGGTGTATATGGCTAGGAGTTCAGCAGATGGCATTTTAAGACTTGATCAGGCAATCAGGTCGATCATAGAAAGTCGGGATATAACAGACCAGCAAACTTTCCTGACGCTCCTGGCAAAAGATAATTTTATCATCAACCAGTCCACCCTCTCAAGGCATTTGCGGAAAATGGGCATTCGGAAAGTGAAGGGCATTTACCGCGAAGTTGAAATGGATCAAACGGGACAATTAAATCCCAATCTTGCCCTTGAAGTCGTTTCCGCGCCGCCCAATCTTCTTTTAATCAAAACCTTGCCCGGCCATGCCAATGCAGTTGGCTTTCACCTTGAGTCTTATGATCTTAGCGGGATTGCTGGCACCGTGGCAGGAAACGATACGCTCATGGTCGCCGTGGCGGACGTTGAGTTGTTCTCGGCAGTGCGCAACGAAATTATTCGTGTTTTCCAACTAGGTGATCGAGCCTGATATCCCGGTTTTGTCTAAACCTTTTTGAACTGGAAACCGTTTTTTGATATAGACGGTTGCCCCCACTTCCTTTTCTCTGGTTTTGGCAAGGTTGCATCGTCCTTCTCCACATGAATTCATTTTTGGGAAAAGGAGTGTGTCAGTGCTTATTGTAAAAGATCTGGTTAAAGTATACCCCGGTGGAATTACGGCCCTGCAGGGGATTCATCTTGAAATTGACCATGGCATGTTTGGTTTACTGGGACCCAATGGCGCGGGTAAATCGACCTTCATGAAGATTTTGGCTGGCCTGCTAGAGCCCACCTCCGGCAGTGTTCTGCTTCATGACAGGGATATACTGGCCAATCCCCAAACTGTCTGGTCTCAATTGGGTTATTTACCACAAGACTTTGGCTTTTATCCCCACCTCACCGGGGAGGCCATGTTAACCTACATGCTTAAATTAAAGGGTGTTGAAGCTCTCAGCGGTTTAAAATCCCTTGTTGCTGAGCTGTTGGAGCGGGTAAACCTCAGTTTTGCAGCGAAGCGAAAGGTTAAGGATTACAGTGGGGGCATGCGCCAAAGACTTGGCATTGCTCAAGCCATTGCGGGCAACCCGGGTCTGATCATCGTAGATGAGCCTACCACCGGGCTGGACCCTGAGGAGCGGTTGCGTTTCTATCATTTGCTTTCCGAACTCTCAGAGGATAGAATTGTCCTTCTTTCCACTCATATTGTTGAAGATGTATCTATGTTGTGCCCGCGTTTCGCTATTATCAGACAAGGTCAGGTAGTGAAGAGAACCACGCCCACGAAGGCCTTGGAAGAATTGGACGGGCGATTATTTGAAGGCGTTG
>JBNKOV010000197.1:0-8339 GCA_050294955.1 Holophagae bacterium | reverse complement strand
AATTTCGGGTGAGGCCTTCAAAATCTCGGCCACCTTCAGAGCACCTACTACATGGAAAACACAGACACTTTCAAAATCCTCCACCGTCTGGGGCGCAGGATTAGACTTCCCAAATTCGGAAACCAGCACAGTGAGCGCTTCTTTTATATGAGGCTCTAAATAAACGGGATCACACCACTCACTGGCGCGATCCAAAATCTGCTCCACGGTGATGGAGACGCCAATGCCCTCTTTAGTATTACTTGTCGCAGCCGTCGTATACGCCATTTTAAATCCTTTTTTTTTGAATCATGTCCACACATGGGAAAAACATGAAGCTCATCATCAATCACGCAAACAGGCGCCTGATCGAAAACCAACCACACACCCTAAACGTACAGCGTTAGAGAAAATTAAATACATTAAAGTTTTCTTATAATTGAATTCAGTCCATTTATTAAACCATGAAACCCGACGAACTGCCGATCTTAAAACGATTCAAATGGAATCCACAGCTTTATTCAGGCCAAACCTCTGGTTAATTCCAAGAACCAGTTAAAGCGAAGCCCGATGAAAACAGAATCAATATTTCAACCTGATACGGGACGAGAAAAAGCCCTCATGCCATGACTCGGATTGGCGCAATGACCGCCATTTCAAATTTTCAATTCTCCGCAAAGTGGCGCATGCATTGAATAAATTACAGACAGGCGGTGGGCTGGCACGCTAAAATCCTTGACAGACAAGGCGTCAAAGGGTATAACGGCAGGCTAGTTTGACGGGGTGGAGGGCTCATGAAATTTGAAAACGAATATATGAAGCAGCGGCACGCAAACCGCGAAAAAATTGAAGCCTTGGGAGTGGATGCCTATCCGGGACTGTGCGATAGAACCCACGCCAATGCTGAAATTATTGCCCAACACGGCGAGAAAGACCGTGACGCCTTGGAAGCCGAACCGGTGGAAGTGGCCGTTGTTGGTCGGGTCATGCTTTACAGACATATGGGAAAGGCCGGATTCATTACGATCCAGGACGGTACGGCTAAAATTCAGGTTTATGTCCGTAAGGATCAGATCGGCGACGATGCCTTTCAAGTCTACAAGGCTACAGACCTTGCTGAGTTCATTAGCGTTCGAGGAACGCTCTTCCGAACCAGGACTAATGAACTCACGGTTAACGCCTCCGGTTACCAGTTCCTCGGCAAAGCCTATAGAGGTCTGCCTGAGAAATTTCACGGCCTGAAGGATCATGAGACCCGCTATCGTCAACGGTATCTCGATTTGTTGGTGAACCCGGAGGTTACCGATACCTTTGTAAAGCGAAGCAAGATTGTAGACGCCATCAGACGTTTTATGAATGGCCGCAAATATCTGGAAGTTGAAACGCCCATGATGCACCTCATCCCGGGCGGCGCCTCGGCGCGTCCCTTTGAGACCCACCACAACGCCCTCGACATGGATCTCTACCTGCGCATTGCCCTTGAGCTTCATTTGAAGCGGCTGATTGTTGGCGGCATGGAGCGCGTCTACGAAATCAACCGCAACTTCCGCAACGAAGGCCTTTCCTCTCACCATAACCCTGAGTTCACCATGATGGAGTGGTACGAAGCTTACGCCAATCTGGACGTGATGAAAGAGATGGTGGAATCTATGATTAAATTTGTCATAGACGAGGTCATTGGAGACCGTAAGCTTCCCTACGGCAACCTGGAACTGGACTTCAGCCAGCCCTTTGCAGAGATGACGCTTCGAGAAGCGACCTGCAAGTTCGGCGGCTACGAAATGGCGGAACTAAACGATCACGAAAAACTGAAGGCCATCGCCAAAGCCCTGCGCATCGCCGATGTCGATGATATGGATTACGGCTATCTTTTAACCGAGGTATTCGAGACGGTGGCGGAGCCCAAGCTCATTCAGCCCACCTTTATTACGGAATACCCCGTTGCGGTCTCACCTCTCACAAAAAGGAAACCTGGAGTGGAGGGTTACGTAGAACGTTTTGAGCTCTTCATGGCGGGAATGGAAGTAGCCAACGCCTACACCGAGCTTAACGACCCGGTTGACCAACGCAATCGCTTTATGGATCAGCTTAAACAAAGGGAAAAGGGAGACGATGAAGCCCAGCTTCTGGATGAAGACTTCCTTGTCTCCATGGAACACGGCATGCCTCCAACCGGCGGGCAAGGTCTGGGCATTGATCGTCTGGTCATGCTCCTAACCAATTCGCCTTCCATTCGAGATGTGATCCTGTTCCCCTTAATGAAACCTCAGGACACAAATGAAGTTTGACAAATTTGTCGCCACACGGTACCTGAAGGCCAAGCGAAAGCAGGCCTTTATTGGAGTGATCTCCATTATCACACTCCTGGGAATCACCCTGGGAGTCGCCGCCCTGAACATTGCGCTGGCTATTCACAACGGCATGAACCGCGCATTTGTGGAGAGTCTGGTGGGCAAAACCGGCCAACTCTTCATTTTCTCTGATACGCCCGGTGGGCGGGGTTTTCCCGAAGACGATTTGAAACAAGTGGTTTCCGCCATTGAAAAAGTGGACGGCGTTCAGGGGATCTCACTCATGCGAGTGGAGCATGGCGTTGTGGTTTCTACAAGAAAACAAATGGCCTACGTAAAGTTAAACGGCATCGTGCCCAAGGACCACATGCGGGCGACCGACACCTTCGACAAAATGCCGTCTGGTTCGGTTTCCCAACTGGAATATAGAAAGCCCGGCTCCTTTCCGGGCATTATCCTTGGCGCAGACCTGGCCCGTCGCCTGGGCGCGGCGACAGGCGATTTCGTTCGTGTTGGCGTGCCCCGACTGTCCAGCCCAGGCCTTGTAAGCCAGGGCTTCAGGTTTCGCAATCTAAAATGTGAAGTAGTGGGCATATTCAAAACGGGAAACTCACAATTCGACGACATGGACGCCTATCTTTTACTGGACGAATTGTTGACATTGCTCAACACGACCCGAATTCAGACCGTCCTGGTAAATTTCGACTCCATGGAGAGCATGGAGACCGGCAAGCAGTGGCTATCCACCACCCGGGAAATGCCCCTTTTCGCAACGGTCGCAGACCTGCGAGATCTGAACCTGGGCCTTTTGCGAGCCTTGAAAATGGAGAAACGGGCCACCACCCTGGTAATCAGCCTTTTCATACTCATTGTAGCCCTGAACATGGTTTCCGCGCTCACCATGTTGGTGATGGAAAAGCACCGGGACATTGGGATTATGAAATCCTTTGGAACGCCTAAAAAGGTCATCCTGCGCATCTTCATCCGCCAGGGCATGACACTGGCGATTCGGGGAACCATCTTGGGCACCATTCTGGGTGTGGGTCTATCGGTTCTCGCAGATTCAACCCAACTCATAAAACTGGACAACAACGTCTATGAAGTGTTGAATTACCTGCCGTTTGAGGTATCGCCCATGGAGGCGACGCTCACAGCAATCGGCTCACTCACCCTCTCTTTCATCACCTGCATCTACCCCGCATACCAGGCCGCTTCGCTCAACCCTGTTGAAGCGCTAAAATACGATTAACGCCCAACCCCATCCAAGGCTGAACCATGACCATACTGAAATTGGAAAATGTAAGCAAAAGCTTCCAAAGCGGGCCAAACAGGCTACAGGTGCTCCGTCATTTTGACATGGAGATGCGGGAAGCGGAGATGGTGGCCATTGTGGGAAGATCGGGATCTGGCAAGACCACGCTCCTCAATTTGATCGCGGGCCTGGACCAGGTAAGCTCCGGGACCATCACCTTAAACGGACGAAACTTAACAGCTTTAAATCAAGAAGATTGGAACCTTGTAAGACAAAGCGAAATCGGGTTTGTCTTCCAGTTCAACCAGCTTCTGCCAGAGTTCACCGCTCTGGAGAATGTCATGCTGCCGGGATTGCTGCAGTCCAGAGACGAGAAGGCGGTTCGGGAAAAGGCACGGCAATTGCTAGACAAAATGGACATGGGCGCTCGCACGGATCACAGGCCAGCTCAAATGAGCGGGGGCGAACAGCAGCGAGTTGCCATAGCCAGAGCCCTGATCAATAGCCCAAAACTACTTCTGGCCGACGAGCCAACCGGTAGTTTGGACCTTGAATCGGGGCAAAAAGTCTTCAATCTACTGCTGGCCTTACAAGAGGAACTGAAAATCTCGTGTTTGGTCGTCACTCACAACCCGGCCCTGGCCCAATTATGTGCTAGAATACAGAGGATTGACGGGAACGAAACCGGGGAGCATTCCACGGTCAGCGGGAGTTAGCCACATGTTCGAAAAATATACAGATAAAGCAAGACGCGTTCTTTTCTTCGCACGCTATGAAGCAAGCCGCTTTGGAGCGAGCACCATTACCTCTGCGCATCTTCTCTTGGGTCTCATCCGCGAAGCGGAGAGAACCACGATGCAAATCATCGAACAGATGGGCATCAATGTGAAAGAGCTCAAAGAGCGAATTGTTTCTCAGGCCTCCTACAAGAAACAGGTCGCCTCTTCAACTACTGTGGAAATACCGCTAAGCGAGGAAACCAAAAGAGTGCTCCACTATGCGCTCAAAGAGTCCATGTCTCTTAATCACAAATACGTGGGCGTAGAACACATCCTCCTGGGAATCCTGCGGGATGAACACGCGTTTGCTTCTCAACTGCTTTCCGAAATGGGCGCTGATTTGTACCGCGCCAAGGAAATCCTGCTCGACCTTCTCAAAGAAGAGAAGCTGAAGAAAAAGAAAAAAGAGCATCCCCTGCTGGGCGAATTCAGCCGAAACCTTTCTGAACTGGCGGAACGAGGCGCCTTTGATCGCCTCATTGGAAGGGACCGGGAAATTGAACGCATCATTCAAATCCTGTCCAGGCGCCGCAAGAACAATCCCATACTTCTCGGAGAGCCGGGCGTGGGCAAAACGTCCATTGTAGAAGGCCTGGCCCAGAAAATTGTGCAGGGCAATGTGCCCATAGAACTCATGGACAAACGCATTTACGCGTTGGATTTGTCGCTCGTTGTGGCAGGCACAAAATACCGTGGACAATTTGAAGAACGGCTGAAATCTATTATTGCAGAAGCCGCCAAGGACACCTCGGTGGTCTTGTTTATTGACGAGATCCACTCAATCATTGGAACGGGCGCCGCAGAAGGTTCTTTAGACGCCGCCAACATTCTCAAACCAGCGCTGAGCCGCGGCGAAGTGCAGTGCATTGGATCAACCACCCACAAAGAGTTCTCCAAGTACATCGAGAAGGACAGGGCTCTTGTCCGGCGTTTCCAACCCGTGAATATCTTTCCTCCAGACGAGGACGAGGCGGTTCGCATTCTTTTCGGTCTTCGCGATCATTACGAAGGATTCCACCGGGTCCGTTACACAGATGAGTCCATTCGCGGCGCAGTGAACCTGGCCATTCGCTACATTACAGATCGGGCATTGCCCGACAAGGCGCTAGACCTATTGGATGAAGCAGGCGCAAGAGTGAAGCTCTCCCACGCAAGCAACACCCAAACCATCCGCAACTTGGAAAAAGACCTCCGCCAGGTTGCTACGGATATGAATGAAGCCGTGTCAAACAAGGATTTTGAACGGGCCGTGGTGCTGCGGGAATACGAAATTAAAATTCGTCAGCAGATTCAGGACGAGCGGGATTCGGTAAACCGGGAAGATCGCATTGTAGACGTGGACATCAAGGACGTAGAACAGGTGGTCAGCGCCTGGACCGGCGTTCCGGTTACCGCCATGAAACAAGAAGACAAAGCGCGTCTGGTAAATATGGAAACCACCTTGCGTGAATACATTGTGGGTCAGTTCGACGCTATATCCGCCGTCAGTCGCGCCATACGACGGAGCAGAACCGGCCTGAAGAACCCCAACCGCCCCATGGGCTCCTTCCTGTTCCTTGGTCCCACAGGCGTAGGCAAGACAGAGCTTTCCAAACAGTTAGCCCGTTTCCTGTTTGGCGATCCCAAGAAGCTGATCCGTTTCGACATGTCCGAGTACATGGAAAAACATTCGGTTTCTAAAATGATTGGTTCGCCTCCCGGTTACGTTGGATTTGAAGAAGGCGGCCAGCTCACCGACAAGGTGAAGCGCAACCCCTATTCAATTGTGCTTTTCGACGAGATTGAAAAAGCGCACCCCGATCTGGTGAATATTTTGCTCCAGATCTTTGAAGACGGTCAGGTTACCGATGCGTTCGGAAACAATATCGATTTCCGCAACACCATCATCATCATGACCAGCAATATTGGCTCCAAGCAGATTGTCAACGACAACAACCTTGGCCTGGTCAGTTCCAAGCTCCAACGGGACAGGAACATGAAACAGGAAGCCATGCGTGAGTTGAAGCGGGTGTTTCGACCCGAATTTATCAATAGAATTGACGAAGTTGTAGTGTTCGACAAGCTCCAGGAGGAGCATTTGTTGGAAATTTGCAGTCTTCTGATCAGTGAAATTAATGAAAATCTCGCCAAGAAGAAACTGAGCATTGAAGTGGATCAGGAGGGCCTCCTCTGGCTGCTGAAACTTACGGAGAAGGAACGCCAGTACGGCGCCCGTCCCTTGCGCAGGATTATTCAACGCTATGTGGAGGATCCCATTGCGGAAGCGTTTGTTGAACACGACGTTCCTGTTACGGGCGCCATCCAATTGGTGTTAGGCGATGAAAAATTGGATCTTATCATGCCGAACTCAAAAAATAAGGGCGTGGAATCTGAGGAGGCTGAATGCCGCAGCTAACCCGCTTTGTGCTTAGCTGTTTCCTTCTTGGTCAGGCGTTTCTGGCATTTTCCACGGATACTGTTGAAGAAATTCGAATTCAGGGGAATAAACGGGTTGCCGATGAGTCAATCCGTTTCAGAATATCCACGCAAGTAGGGGACACACTGAGCCCATCCCGTATCACCCAGGACATTAAGGTCTTATGGGGAACTGGTCTCTTTCAGAACATTGGAACCGCCATTCTCGATGGGGAAAACGGCGGCAAGGTTCTTGTTTTTATTACGCAAGAATTGCCGCTGGTTACCGAGGTGGACTACCGGGGCAACAAGAAAGTGACCAAGTCTTCTATCACCGACAAGATAGAAGAGGAAAAATTAACCATTGAAGAAGAGAGCCCCTTGGACTACCGAAAGATTAACGCCATTCGCGCTTTAATCAAGGGACTTCTGGACGAGAAGGGTCTTCGATACGCCACGGTGGACTATAAGTTGGAGTATCTGGATGCGGGCAACGCCCGAGTGGTCTTCAATATCTCCGAGGGCAGCAAAGTCCGAATCTATGAAGTTGAGTTTGACGGCAACACGGTGTTCACCGATAAAAAGCTGGCTCGCACATTCAAGAAAACGCGAGAGCACTGGATGTTCTCCTGGCTAACCAGCCACGATGTCTTTAAAGACGAAAATTACGCGGAAGATGTGGAGTTGGTGCGAGAGCGCTATTGGAAGAAGGGTTACAAAGACATCCTTCTCGGCGAACCCATTATGGACATCACCAACCACACCACCGAGAAGCAGAAACGCAAGAATATCAAACGCGCCAAGAAAGGCAAGGAACCCAAAGAAGATATTCGCATGAAGCTGACCGTTCCGGTCTATGAGGGGCGCACCTACCGCATGGGCAACATGTCGGTGGAAGGCAACACCATTCTTCGCACCAAATATTACGAGACGTCCTTTCCCCTCACGGAAAACGGCGTCTACGATCTCAGCGCGGTCAATGAGTGGATTTCCAATTTGGAAGAAACCCACAACGATCTAGGATATATCAACTTCAGTGTTGACCAACAGGTCACCGTTCGCGATGACGATGTGGTAGACGTGGTGTTCAATGTTGCTGAAAATGATCAGGTCTATGTGTATCGTCTGAAATTCTCCGGCAACATTACCACCCGAGACAAGGTGTTGCGTCGGGAAGTGCTCATTCGCGAAGGCGACGTTTTCCGCCTGGGCTACTTCCGGAACTCCATATTGAGAGTGAGCCAATTGGGTTTCTTCGATGTAACTCGCAGTGACCCAGATGTTTCCTTCCTTCCAGGCGAAGCCAAGGTGAATGTGGACATCAAGGGACAGGAATCGGGCGTCAATGAATTGAATTTTGGCCTGGGTTTCAGTGAGGTTCGAGGCGAGAGCGGCTTCTTGAGCTTTTCCACCCTGAACTTCCTGGGCAGAGGCCAGAAACTGAAGTTTCAGGCCCAGTTGGGCAGTATCCAGGATACTTTCGACGTCACATTCACAGAACCCTGGCTATTTGACAAACCTCGCGGCATGACTGCGCGGGTGTTTAATAACCGCACGAACTATAGAGCCGCCGGCTTTGATTTGGAGTCTCGAGGTTTTCAATTCGGTCTGTCTTTCAGACCTACCATCTTCACCTCATATGGC
>JBNKOV010000196.1:0-8347 GCA_050294955.1 Holophagae bacterium | reverse complement strand
CATGAGTTGGCTTTTATGAACCTTGATGGGTGGCAGCAACATCAACTTCTTGCGAACCTCCACGCCATTGATGTCCAGAGTATCTTGGAAAACCTGCAACGCCTCTTCAAGCACCGCGTTCAAGTCCTGAGTTTCCCGGATAAGATCCTTCTTCGCCTGGGCCTGTTGATTCTCGATGATGTCCCGCATCAGGATAATCTTGCGATTCATTTCCTCAAATTCCCTGAGCTGGCCCTCTCGTTCTTCTTCCAGAACCTCGCCGACGCTGATAAAGTAGCCAGGCAAAAGCTTGCCCTTGGGATCTTCCGTGAGGTAGTGGCCCAGATTGTCCATGTTCTCCTGCATCATCTTATGGGCTTTCACGAGTTGTTTTAATCTAGAATCTTTAACATGAGCCCGACCCTGGTCAACGGAAACCCGCAGGCTATTGAGCACATTGCCAATATTATGTAGAACCGTTGATGCAAACCGGGCCTTGCCAACAGAAATCGCCCGGCGCATGGCCTTTCGTTTCTGGCGGCTGCGGTAGATCATGAAACAATAGATGATTACAAATGCAAGAATGGCATAACCGAAAAACGCCCACCAGGAAGCCCACCATGGAGGGCTGATATGGATCGATAATTCAAGGGGCGTCTCATTCCAGAGTCCGTCCCCATTGGAGCCCATCACCTTTAGGGTATAGTCGCCGGATCCGAGGTTGGTGAAGGTGACGTCTGGTCTTTCGTCCAGCTCCAACCAGTCCTTGTCAAACCCGTCCAGCTTGTAGCGAAACCGGTTCTTTCCCGGGCTGGTAAAGTCCATGGCCGCAAAACCGAAGGAGATCACATTCTCGTCGTGCTTGAGCGTGATGGATTTCAATTCAGGAACGGCTATGTCGGTCGCAACCTCTACATTGAATTTTCGAAAAGAGGTGAGGACCACGGGCGGAATGTACTCATTGCCCCTGATGTCGGAGGGAGAAAAGCGATAAAAGCCTTCGCCGCCAAAGATCATTTCCCCGCTTTTCAGCTTCCAGAAAGCGCCTCGATTGAACTCGTTGCTGTAAAGCGCGTTGCTGGAGTCAAAAGTCTTAAACTCATTCCTTTCCGGGTGATAACGACACAGACCTTTATTGGTGCTAATCCAAAGATAGCCTTGATCATCGCTCAAAATGCCGTAAATGGAGTCGTTGGGCAGGCCATCCTTCTTTTGCACAAAGCTGAACTGGTTGGTGTCCAAATTCAACCGGCACAGACCGCCGCCGAAGGTGCCGATCCAAAGCTGGCCGGGCTTATCCTGATAGAGGCACATAAGGCTTTCGTGGCTCAGAGAGTTCGGGTTATTGGGATCATTGTGGTAACGGGTAAAGGACCCGTTTTCCCTGTCCATTTCCGCCAGACCCAATTCTGTAGCCAACCAGAATCGCCCATCGAGACCTTCATAAACATAATTGACGTAATTGTTGTTGATGGAATGAAAGTCGTTGGGAGAGTAGGTGTAGTGCTTGAAGGTCTCCGTTTCTCTGTCCATGAGGCCCAGCCCCGCGCCATAGGTGGCAAGCCAAAGCCTTTTTTCCCGATCCTCGTGAATATAGACCACCTGATTGGCTTGAATGCCTTTGGGATCATCGGGGTTCACCTGATACCTTTTAAAGGTTTCGGTTTGTGGATTGAATCTGTTCAAGCCAGCCAGCGTGGCCACCCAGATGTCCCCGCCCTTGTCTTCTCGCACACAGTAAACCCGGTTGTGACTCAGGCTGTTGGCGTTGTTCGGGTCGTTCTGATAATTTTGAAAATCCCCATCCCGGTCGAATCGGGTCAGGCCCCGGTTCCAACTGCCTAGCCAGATATTTTCCCTGCTGTCCTCATAAACCGAAAATATAAACTCGCCCTTAAAGCCGTTGTCGGCTCTGGGCGTCTCTTTGTAAAACTGGAATCCCTGGATCTGGCGATTGAATTTGCTCAATCCTGCGCCATAAGTGCCTACCCAGAGTACGCCGGCCTTATCCTGGTAAAGGGCGTTGGCGGTGCGGTGTCCCAGACTGGATAAATCATTGGGATCGTGGTGGAACTGCTCAAAGACGCCTGTCTCGGGAGAGAATCGGTTTAAGCCATTTTCGGTCGCTATCCAGAAAATGCCGTCGGGATCTTCGATAAGGTCGTTGACGTGGTCGCTGCTTAAACTGGCTCGGTTATTGGTTTGATGGCGGTAGCTGGTGAACTCGAAGGTTTCGGGATTGAAGCGGTTGAGTCCCCCATCCGCCGTGCCCACCCACAAGAAGCCTCGCCGGTCTTCATACAGCGACGTGCAATCATTGGAGCTGAGGCTTTTGGGGTTTTCGGGATCATGGAGGAAGTGTCGGAATCGGTCGTCGCCCTCATAGAGATTCAAGCCCTTCCCGGTAGAAATCCAAATGTTGCCCCGTGAATCTTCCAGGATGTCCCTGACTTTGTTGGAACTCAAAGAGTCTGGGCGGTCTATCTCATTGACGATGCGCTTTTTCTGGTCACCGTCCAAAATCACCAGGCCTGTGCTTTCCGTGCCCACCCACAGCAGCCCATTCCGATCTTCCATAATCTTTTGGACTTTGTTCTGACCCCAGCCGAGATATTCGTCTCCTATGGGAAGCGGGTACCGAGTGAAGCTGACCCCATCGGGATTGAGTTTGTTTAGTCCGGCCCCGTAGGTTCCCACCCACAAGGAGCCTGAACGGTCTTCCAAGAAGGCGGTAGCCCAGTTGTCGGTCAAGGTGTTCTTATCGGCATGGTCGTATTTGAAAATGCGGAACTCGTAACCGTCGTAGCGGTTTAGCCCGTCCTGGGTTCCAAACCACATGAACCCGAATCGGTCCTGTATAATGGCGTCTACGCTGCCCTGGGACAACCCGTCTCGGGTGGTGATATGATCGAAACGGATCGTTCCGGCATAACCAGCCAGCCCGCTCAAAGCAAGAAAGAAAAGGACTCCTAAATTGAAGCCTGGACCATGAAGGCTGGTCTTGAGCGGATTGTTCATGTGCAGTTCGACCATCTTAAATTATCAATATTCGGCGGACCCAGTTCCCATATGGGCTTTCCAATTTCTATTATAAGGCTATAGGCTCAACTTTCCTAACGAATAAGCCGGGCCTGGCCAGGCTCACAGGATGAGATGGCCCGGATTGGGGTCGGTTGATTCGGAGAGTTTCCTAAAAGCCCTTTGCCAGAATCGTCGGAATGCAGCTTTTGGGCGCCGTTTACTGGGGAATGTCGGGTCTGGTCCTCCACGGGTCGAACGATTTTTTGAAACAGTTTGAGAAAGGGCGCATGGCCTGCGCCCGCCTTTATGGCTCCAAACAGGAGATAACAGACATCAGGTCCAGCACGGTTGCGTCTCCGGTATTCCAGCTTGAAATCGCCTGCTGCCATGCCGCTTCACTGAAGCAGGGCGTATCGTCGAATATCAAGGTGAACGGTCCCAACACCTCTTGGGGTTCCGAATCTTCCGCCAGGGCGAATCTTGAAAAGACAATGTCCGTTGTCGTAGCGTTGACATGAGAGATGCCTCGGAGTCGGATGAGCGTTCCCAATGAGTTGATGGGGCTGTAGGGATTGACGTGGGTGAGGGAAAGGCGACCGTTTTGCATGTTGATTTCAGGATCGCCCCATCGCTCGGTCAGCGAACCTTCCCGGTCCATGAACCCGTTGAACGACAACACGTCTGGGTCGTAATCAAGGTCAAAACTGTAGCCGTAGACCGGGCCAAAGGGAAGGGTGGACAGGTCGATTTCCAGGTCGAAGGGTTCCCCGGGCGCCAGATCCGCCGGAGGTGTTACTGCTACGGTGAAAGAGGACGGCGCGCCTCGTCCCGGGCCGCCTTCGCAATATTCATCCAGCAATCGGATGGCCTTTTGAAGGATGTATACGGCGTCGATCAAGGTTACGATGCCGCTGCAGTTGGTGTCCGCCACGCACAACGGAATGGGGTCGTAGACGGTTGGAATGCCTGTGATTTCTCGAATAACCTGAAGGGCGTCAAAGGCTTCCCCTGCATTGCCGTCCTGATCCACATCACCACGGGCCGCCTCACAGCCTACGACGCAAAGATTTCCATCGGTCAGCTCAGGGACGGGTTCTCCCTGGTTGAAAAGGAACCCTTCGGGCGTGAGGATCAGTGGAGAGCATTGACCAGCAAGGGCGTTATCGTCTATGCGGAATCGCAGGTTGATGAGAATGGCTTCTTCTAAATTGTTGGAAAGCGGGGTTTGGCTGAACTCCGCAGCCGTCAAGCGAATTGAGCCGGGACTTGAGGCGGTGTCGTCGAAGCTGTCCCATTGAGAGGTCAAGGCGTTCTCGGTTGAAGCGCCCATGTACTCCAGGAGCACCGGGTCATAGTCAACCTGGATTTCCATGCTTCGAATGTTGTGGACCACGTCCACGGGCCCCACAAGGACCGGAACGGTGACGGTGGCGCCTGCAGGACCGGCGTGATCTTCGTTGATCCAAACTTCAACCAGACCGCCGTCCCGGGTGCAATCTTCAAACGACGCCATTGCGGAGGCGGTGAAACCGAGGTGGGTAACCTCAATATTCAAGAACACTTCCTCGCCAAGGGTTTTGGCGGTGGTGTAGTAGAGTTTGTAGCGACCGCCTCCCAATTCGGAGACGGATTCTGGATTGATGGGCGGGTCTCCGTCTTCCTGAATGGTGAAGTCCGAGACGCCAAGCCCTGTTACTGGGCCATTTAAGTCGCTCACATTCAGGTCTATTTCTATAACGGGACAGCCCGCTACAGATACGTCGTTCACCTCGCAGGTCAGACCCAACTGGTAGTAATGGGCCGCAATGTTCACCTCTTCATAGGTGGTGAACCCTTGCAGGCCAATGTACCATCGACCCTCTGCGGGATTGGTGATCCTCGCCAGTTCATTGGTGCCCGCCTTGTTGGGGTGGGCGTCGAACTCTTCAGGGGTCGGTTGCTGCCCGAACCGCACGTAGATATCGCTGTCGCCAAAGCCGGAGAAGGTCCAGGCGTCGAGAATATCCATGTCCGCAGGCACGTCGATATAGAAGCAGCGCCAACTGCCCTCGCGGCCCGACAAACCGGTTACGGGAATATTGTCTTCCAGCTCGATGCAGTCGCCGAGACAATTGTTGTATTCAACAATGCCGTGGATTTCATCACCCAACACGTTAACCCCTATGTCCAGGTTGTGGGGCAGGCCATCGGCTCGGTCTGTGGTGAAGGAGATCACATAGTCGCCCGCTCTATCCCCTGCAGTCACGCTGAAGGATGGAACGGGACTGCCGTCTTCATGAAGCGTGAAATCGGAGGTGGTCAGCCAGGTCACCGGTTCGTCACCGCGCTCCACGTGAACCTCAACTTCAAGATCCGGGCAGTCCGCTGTGAACACAGCGCCCACGTCCAGGCTCAGTCTTGCCCGCCAATAGGAGGCGCGCAAGCTCATGTTCACGTATTCCTCAACGCCCAGGATTCCGATGTACCAACGACCGCCCGCTGGGTTCTCGATGGTCACATTCTCGGTGTTGCCGCTGAGCGCGGGTCGGTAGTCGTAGGCTGCTGGGAAGGCCGGATCCAAATGGCGTACAAACAGGTCTGCGTCTCCGTCTCCATAGAATGTGTCCACGGTCAGTACGTCCTGGCCGGGGGGCACGTCGATGAAGAAGCAGCGCCAGCTATCCTTGAGGCCGCAGATCTGGGGCTTGATTTCGTTGTTGAAGATTTCCGTGCAGCCGTTTGCGGCGCAGGTGGTGAAGATGTGATCATGCCATGCCGTGTCGCCGCTGTCTTGCACAGAAAGGTCCATTTCATGGGTTTGACCATCGGGCTGGAGCGAGGTGTAGGTGAACCAATAAATTCCTGGCTCATTGCCTTCATCCATGGTAAACGGCAGTTCCACGCCGTCCACAAAAAGCGTGAAATCATCGGATTTCAAGCAGCACAGTCCTGCGCCGTCTCGGGTGACAATTGCTTTAACCAGCATTTGAGGACAGCCAAAGGGGAATATGGCTACGATGCGGACGTCCAGCGTGCTGGGCGGATCGATCACCACCAGACCGGCAACGGCCCGATCATCTTCACCTGGGGCGCCATTGCCGGGCGTGGAGTCGATATCGTTCTGGTCCGCCGTCCAAACTTCAGCGGATGCGCCGTGCGCCCCTTCTGAAACGGCTCTCACGGTAATGCCAAGGGATTTGCTGGCCCCGTTCGCCAGGGTCTCTGGGTCCCAGATCCCCGTTTCAGCGTTATAACTGGCGCCAGCGTCGTCGATCACATAATTCACGCCAGCCGGGAGAACTACTTTCACCGTTAGCCCCGTGGCGTCATCAATTCCGTCATTGGAGACCGTAATGTCGAACCGGCTCAAGCCGCCCAGTAGGGGATTGGGTTCCGTAACCGACATGGAGAGACTCAGGTCAGCGCTGCCCAGATTCTCCTGGTCATAATCGTCTTCAAATGGGTTGTTATTGGCGGGGATGGAGTCGCCATCGGGCTGATTGGCCGCGGTAACTTCCCCAATCAGGGTTTTGCCGCCTGCGCCAATTTCAACGGTAAGCGTCATAACCGCCTGGTCGCCCTCTGCTAAGGCGCCAACGGACCAGACCCCGGTTCCAGGGGCGTAGCCCCCTGTGTGGGCGCTGTAGATGAGACCGGCGCCCGGATTAAGCGTTACCTCAATGCCCGAAGCGTCTTGAGGACCGTCATTGTCTAGTGTTACGGTGAAAACGACGGTGTCTCCCAGTCCAGGGATGGGGTTGTCTACTTCAATTTCAAGGCTCAGATCAATGCAGCCCTGCAAAACCCACCCGAGATCTCGAAGGAGCTGAATGGCCATCAGGGGATCGTGAGTGGGTCCGAAATATCCCGGCTCCATCAGTCTGTTGGGGCTAAGGCTTGGGCTCCAATGACTGGTTGTTGAGCCTATTTCGATGGGGTTGGAGGCGTACATGGCCACCAATCCCTCTTCGCTTACGCCGCTGTTCAATTGCGTAGAGAACTCGGACACGAAATGACCTGTCCAGTAGAGGTCCTCCACATCAATGGCTGAACTCATTCTTTCGTTGTCGCTCATCTCGCTCCAGGTCAGGTTGCGGCTTCTGTCCAGGAGATGGCTCATGTAAATATCGTCGAATCCCAGAAGGGGACTGCCCGGGTTGTCGCTGTTGGGGTTCAGGTCCACCAGGTTCAACATGCCCATGCCATGAATGAGTTCATGGAAGGCTACCGTAATGAAGTCAATGTCAGACCCAGCGGCTCTGTCGAGGCCGTAATACCAGGCTGTTCCGCCAAGACAGGGGTCCGGATCTGGATCTGGATCGGGGTCTGGATCTGGAGGAATACAGTCCTCGTTCCAGAGGTTGTCGCAGGTGGTTCTATCCGCAGTATAGTTATTGCTGGGAGATATCACGCTGGCGCCCGGGCCAAAATCGAATTCCACATGGCTCAAAGCGCGGTAGTTGCAAATAGCCTCCACGGTGAGGGTGTACTGGCTGTCGATGATATCCACCAAGGTCACTCGAAGCCCTTGTGTCCCAGTCATGGCGGACGCGCCAACGCCTGTCAGTGTTCGGGTTACGTTGGCTGTTGAGGCCTTGGTGATAACTTCAACAGAGTTGCCGCCCCCTTCCACCTCTATCACGAAGGTGTCTATCATGTAGGTGCGGTTCTCGCCCAGGCCGGTGGGCGCATCTTCAAACTTGACCTTATTGCCCCGATTCTCCACTACATAGTTGACGGTTGAGTCTACGCAGCTTGTTTTGGATCGTTTACTAACTACCTGGCGGTTGTCGTCGAGGCGGGCGTTGAAAACGGCGTCTATGTCCTGATCCGATCCATTCAGGTCGGACCCGGCAAGGGAATTGGCCAGAGCGCCGGGATACCAGGTATTGGCCAGGGGCGCCCCTGCGAAATCGCGGGCTACATGGGTCGGCGCGCCGGAGCCCAGGAGCGCCTGGGTGTCTGTACACAGCAGCGGATCGAAATATGCGTGAACGATAATGTCCTCATCGCTTTGCAGATAGGAACAGAAAAGCGACGCGGCGTATTCAAATGCAAAGAGCCGTTGTTCTCCCAGGGTTGTCCCAGGGTTGCCTCCGATAGGCGTGGCTGGCGTTGGATCGTTGAAGCCTTCTCCCGGCGCATCCATATTCACCACTACCAGATTGGCGCAACGATCGCAGTCCGCAGGGGCGGGCTGGCCGTAGAGGGAAGCCTCGGCATAATCGTCTTCGGAAGTAACGCCGTTGTCGGGCGTAGAGTCTGGATCGGGCAAGCTGGAGGAAACGATCTCGGCCCTGTTGGTGACCAGGCCTTCTTCGTCCACCGTCGCCGTAATGGTGAGAGAGGCGGAGCCGTTGACGGCCAG
>JBNKOV010000195.1:0-8373 GCA_050294955.1 Holophagae bacterium | reverse complement strand
TGGATGTGGGCTGCGGCAAAGCCTTTCTTCTCTACGAGTTCAAGAAGCTGCTTCCGGATGCTACGGTGGTTGGCGTGGATATTTCCCAATATGGCCTGGACAATGCGAAGGAGGAGGTTCGTCCCTTCTTGCAGTTGGCCGATGCTGCTGAGCTTCCTTTTGACAGTCAATCCTTCGATCTGGTGATCTCTCTCGGGGCGCTGCACAATCTCCCAATTAATCGGCTGGTGATGGCTCTGCGCGAAATGGAGCGGGTAAAATCGGGGAACGCTTATTTAATGGTCGAGTCCTACCGCAACGAACGGGAAAAGGCGAATCTGCTCTACTGGCAATTAACTTGCCTGTCCTTCTACTCTTACGATGAATGGGTCTGGCTCTTTGAGGAGTATGGCTACAATGGCGATTTTGAGTTTATCTATTTTGAATAGGATCTATGCAAACATGGATAGGGCTGGTTTATGACTCAAAAAACAAACGCCTTCAGGGTGGCGCTGATGGTCTCTCTGGGCGGCTTTATTTTTGGATTCGACGCCTCGGTGATCTCCGGGGTGGTGGGCTTTGTGGCGACGCAATTTGAACTGAACGACTGGCAACAGGGTCTTGTGGTTAGCGCGCCTACTCTTAGCGCTGCTATTGCGGCTCTTTGCGTGGGTCCGTTGAGCGATCAGATTGGCAGAAAGAAGGTGCTTGAACTGATTGCGTTTCTCTATCTGCTCTCGGCTGTGGCATCGGCTTTCGCCACGGGATTTGTTTCCCTGGTTTTTGCCCGGTTCATTGGTGGGTTGGCCTTTTCGTCTCTTATTATTGCACCTATGTATATTGCTGAAATTTCTCCGCCCCGGTTGAGGGGCAAGATGGTCTCTTTCAATCAACTGAATATTGTCATGGGCTTTTCCGCTGCCTACTTTACCAATTACCTGCTTTTGAAGGCGTCTGGGCGTCCCGATATTCTGGCGTCTATTCCCAGTTTTCACGAGCATGTCTGGCGCTGGATGCTGGCGATTGAAATTATTCCGGCCCTGGCCTATTTGCTGTTGTTAACCACGATCCCTGAGAGCCCGAGATGGTTGGTTGTGAAGCGTTTGCCCGAGAAGGCTCGAGTCATTCTCAATACTTTGATGGCTCCTGAGTTGGTGGACGGCCAAATTCAGGAGATTCAGGCCACTGTGGCTAAAAAGGAACAGCCTTTCAAGGCGCGGCTCGCTATGCTTTTTGGCCCAAAAATGAGGTTTGTGCTGGTTATTGGCCTCATTGTTGGCATTTCCCAACAGATTACCGGGGTGAACGCCATCTACTTCTACGCGCCCGCCATCTTTGAACAGAGCGGGGTAGGGAAGGACGCTGCCTTTGCTCAGGCTATTTGGGTGGGCCTGATAAATATTGTCTTCACGGTTCTGGCCATGGCGCTTATCGACAAATTGGGTCGAAAACCCCTGCTCCTTGGCGGCCTGACCGGCGTCTTCTTGAGCATGGCCTTATGTTCTTTCGGATTTCAACAGGCCACCTACAAACTGAGCCCTGAATCCGTGACTAGTCTGCCACAAGCTCTGGATACACAGAAGATTGCGACAGTAACCGGTAGGGTGTTTGAGTCGGATGTTGACTTTAAGCAAGCGCTTATTCAGGCCGTAGGCCCGGCCAACGCCAAGAAATATGAGAGTCAGCTCATCAAGGCGGCGATTCACATGAACCCCTGGATTATTCTGGTGGGCATTCTGGGCTTTGTGGCTTCATTTGCGGTTTCTTTAGGGCCGGTGATGTGGGTGCTCTTCTCCGAGATTTACCCCAACCGGATTCGCGGTCTGGCTATCTCGCTCGTGGGCTCTGTGAATAGCAGCGTCAGTTTCGTTGTGCAACTGGTCTTCCCCTGGGAATTGTCCACTCTGGGAACAGCCGGCGTGTTCCTAATTTACGGCCTGTTCGCCCTTCTGGGGCTTGCCCTGGTCATTCGCCTATTGCCGGAAACCAAGAACAAGTCTTTGGAACAGCTCGAATTGGATCTCATCAAGTCTTAGAGAACCCCGATTTTAGGACTTCAGGGTTCCCGTTTTGACTTTCAGGCTGCTTGGACACACGCGTCTGCGACGATTCGGGTTCCCACGTTTTCTAATCGGCCCGCAAGCAATGCTTCGGCGGTGGTAATCAGCACCTCTTCGCCGCCCGCTTCAATATACTGGACCGCCGCCTGGATCTTGGGACCCATGCTTCCCGCTGGGAATTGGCCGTCTTCCAGATGTCTTTTGGCCTCTGATACGGTCATGACGTCCAGCTCTTGCTGGGTTGGCTTGCCAAAGTCGATGCTTACCTTGTCTACGCCAGTCAGAATGATAAATACCTCGGCGCCCAATTCACGGCCCAACATGGACGCGGTGCGGTCTTTATCGATGACGGCCTCTACGCCCATGTAATATCCCGAACTGTCTTCAATTACAGGAATACCGCCGCCGCCGCAGGCGTTGACAATGAAACCCTGCTCCACGAGCGCCTTGATGGCGTCTATCTGAACAATGCGCAGGGGATGCGGGGAAGGGACTTGACGGCGCCAGCCCCTGCCTGAATCTTCTTTCATCACCCACTTCTTCTCCAGTTCAAGCTCACGGGCGCGGAACTGCTCGTAGAAGGGACCCACCGGTTTGGTGGGGTTCCTGAACCCGGGATCGTCTGCGTCTACAACAACTTCGGTTAAGACTGTGGCGACGGGAACCTTTTTCTGGTACAAACGCAGCATGTTCTCCAGGCATCGCTGAAGCAGATAACCCATGCTGCCCTGGGTTTGCGCGCCGCAGATATCCATGGTGTAGACGGGCACTTTGTTGGCGGCTTCTTCCTGTTGAATGAGGATATTGCCAACCTGAGGGCCATTGCCGTGAACGAGAATGGGCTGCAGACCCTGCTCCACCAGGTGAACGATCATTTCAGCCGCTTCCTTGGCGTTCTCAATTTGTTCCTTCTGGACGCCGAGCTCGCCAGCTTTAATGAGAGCGTTGCCTCCAAAGGCGATAAGTGCTTTTTTCATAAGAACTCCTAAACTCTAAACGGCTTGGGCCGTACAAGCATGCTTTGAATTCGGAAGAGACCAATCCCTATAAGACTTGGAAGGTCTTCGATGGGTCTTTTGGAATCATTCGCCGGCGGGGCCAACCGCCACTTATGGTCTAAGACAAGGGGTCTCGTCTCAGCGGCATGGTCATGCAGCGAGGGCCGCCTCTGGCGCGAGACAGTTCGTTGCCTTTAATCATGATAAAGTAGCGGTTTCCGTCCAGAAGGTTCAGGTCTTGCTCCAAGACATCTTCCGCAGTTACAACTTGATAGCCGATACGGTCCAGCTCTTGAGCTGTGTGGACATTTCGGCTATAGCCCAAAATAACGCCGGGCGCGAGACAAAAGGCGTTGGCGCCGTCTGTCCATTGCTCCCGTTCCTGATGCAGCCGGTTTTTGCCGCCGCAAAAGACCGGGTTCAATCTGTGACCGGACGCTGCAAGGGCGTCCAGAAAATTACGCTTCAAATCCAGCTTCAGGTGCTGGGAAGTTAAATCAATTTCCAAGGCGGGCAGGGCTCTGGAATCGCCGGGCGTCAACAGGGGCGGGAAAATGAGGCAATTTTCCTCGTCTATCTGGGTGAATATGGTGTCCAGATGCATGACTGCCCGTTCTTCCGGCATTAACACGGTGTATAGTTTCTTGAATTCATGACGTTTTCGAAGGTTTTCCGCCATGAGCAGGGCCGCGCTCTGAGAGCTTCTAATGCTGATGCCCACCGCCAAAATGTCTTCGGACAATACTAAAATGTCGCCGCCCTCAATGGTGTGATGCGCTTCGGGGTAACCCTCAAGCGCTTTGGGAATGGCGTTGAACCAGATGTCCTGACTGGTTGCAGCCCGATAGGTGGGGTGGAACTGCATGATGGTGTCGAGAATATAGGGTTCGGCTCTTCTGGCTGCTGTGGCCATGTTGTTGATGGACACGCCATGGCCGATAACCGCCGCCGGATCGCGCATGAAAAGGAGGTTGGGAACCGGTGGGAATTTAAATTTGTAATCGGCTCCGTCGTTCAGGCTCTCATACCAGCCGCAGATGGAGCGATTCGCCAGCTCATGGCATTCCAAATCAGCCAGGATCTCGCCGTCCTCTTCACTTAACCCGTAGAGATGAACCAGCCTCTCAAGAAAATGCGCCTTGGCGCCATCCTGAGCAAGAGCCTCGCTTAGCAGGTCTTGGACATCATGAACTTCAGCCACTTTAGACAGAACGGCGGAGAATGTCTCGTGCTCCTCGCGCGCTTCTTTTCCGAATAGGATGTCATCAAATAACAGTTGATGCATGAGGGTAGGCGTCATGTTGTCCACCTCGCCTCCAGGCTTGTGAACTGCTACCGCTCGAAGTCTTCCTATTTCAGAGAATACCGAGAGATTGGACATCTCGTCCTCCATTCTTGTTTGTGGTAAATGCCCGAATGCTAAACGTTCGGAACAGGTGTTGTTATTGAAACAACGATTCTATTCATCCTAACGTTGCTACCCATTCCAAGGCAACTAAAAAAGGAGCGTTGCTATAACGCCCTTCACCATAATGAATGAAGTTAAGCTTGCTTGCAACCCTATTTTTCCCGGTCGGTCTTGGGGCCGGGAGGGGTTCTCCTGCATACTGGCTACTCATGCTGTTTATATGCAATAAGCCCCAGTAAATGAGCCTGTTCCCATTTAAATCGCCGCATAAAATGCATTCTGGAAATAAATAAAAAAATGCATTTTTTTTGAAATTACGGTGGAAGAGTGGCCCGTGCGCCCTGGTTGAAGCTGTCTTCCAAGTTGCTCTTTGCCTGTGGGATTCACGATCACGCGCCGCCGGAGGCCGCCTTGTTGGGGTTCCATAAGGTTTCAGGCTGGCCCAGCACCTTGTTTACCCATCGGCTCCAGACAAAAAAGGCGTCGCTGAGTCGGTTCAGATAGCCGATGGCCTGGTCGGGGATAACTTCATGGTGGGAGACGGCGATCAGGCATCGTTCGGCGCGTCTACATACGGTTCTACAGACGTGAAGGTCTGTGTTGCAACGGCTTCCGCCTGGCAAGGTGAAAGATCGCAGGGTGGGAAGCTGGTCGTTGCAGCGGTCGATATCCGCTTCCAATTGTTTGATGTCGGCTTCTTTTATCTGAGGCTGGGCGGGGTGAACGTCTTCGGGAAGGGTGGCCAGTATGGAGCCCAGATTGAAAAGCTCGTGTTGAATGCGGATCAGGACGTTGGAGAACCATTCGCGGGAATCCGGATCGGTCATTTCATCCGCTACGGATTGGGCCAAAACCCCTACGAACGCGTTGAGTTCGTCTACGGTTCCATAGGCCTCAATTCGCTGGTGGTCCTTGGCAACCCGTTGACCGCCTACCAGGCTGGTTTTGCCCTTGTCTCCGGTTTTCGTGTACACCTTGTTAATGGCCAGCTTTGGGTCGTTGTATTCCTGTTTTGACATGTGAAGCGCCTCCCTGAATCACGTCCCCAAGACCATACCAGGGAAGGGCGTTATGAGCAAGCCCTTCCGTTGGTTTGAGGTCTGGTTTGTTCACTTTCCATGGGTTAGCCCGGGGCTAAACCACGGTGGCAGGCTCATTGCCCTGGTTTGCTGAATGGGGATCGCTTTCCTTCATTCGGAACAGCCAGGCCAGGAAGTCTTCAGTGATACAAACCATGGTGGGCAACAACAACGCGGTTAGGATGGAGGACAGGAACAGGCCGCCCATGACCACCAAAGCGATGGAGTAATAGTAGATGTTGCCAAGAGATGGTTGTTCGATGGCCATGGGGATCAGGCCAACAATGGTGGTGAGCGCGGTCATGAGAATGGGCCTCAGCCTTTCTCGGGCGCCTCTCAGCATGGCGTCGCGACGGGCCATGCCGTCTCTGCGGTACATGTTGATATGCTCGATCATGATGATGCCGTTATTCACCACAATTCCCAGTAATAGCAAGAGACCCACAAAGGCGGGAATGTCGAAATCGGTGCCGGACAGGTAAAGCGCCCAGGCGGCCCCAACGATGGCGAACGGCAGGGAGATCATAAGGGAAATGGCCTGGCGTACAGATTCGAATAGTCCAGCCATTACGGCGAAGATAAGCAACAGAGCCAGCACCAGATTGGTGATCAGTTCGGCTCTGGTCTCTTCGGCCTCTCTTTGGTTGGCCTGGTATTCCCAGCGATAGCCCAGCGGCAGCGGGATCTCTTCCAGCAACGCCTTGGCTTGGGCCATATAATCGTCTCGCTCGCCTTTATCATAGCGACCGCCCACCCAGACAGAGGTTATCTTATCGTCCCTTTGAATGGAGTCCGGCCCTTTGAGAACGGCAAAATCGGCAAAACTGGAGAGGGGAACCACGCCGCCCTCATTGCGAAGCAAGGGCAGGTTGCGGAGATGGTCCAGGCTGCTCACCTCCTGTTCCTCAAGGGTAAGCCGCATCTCGACCTCGCCGTCCGGGGACTTGAATCGGGGAAGCCTTCGACCTCGGAAGGTTAAGCCCACCACCTCGGTAGACTGGTTCAGGTCCACCCGATACTCCCGAGCCCGTTCCCGGTCAATACGGGTATGCAGCTCTACACTGCCCCCCTCAGCCGAGGTGAACACGTCGAAAAGTCCTGGAATGGTCTGCAGTTTCTCCATAGCGATTTGGGCGATTTCGCCCAGGGTCTCCGAATCGGGACCTTGAATCTGGTAGCCAATGCGTTTGCCGCTGTTCCGCCTCCAGAAAGGCGTATTGTCCTGAACTTCCAGGCGAACACCTGGATACTCCGGCAGCAGGGGACGGAGTTCTTTGCGAACTTGATTCAGGTAATTCTCGTTATTGAATTCGTCTTCAAGATAAAGCCGGGTAATGGTAAACCGGTCACTCCAATAGCTATACAGCGATTTAACGTGAAAACGCTCCTTGTATTGCTCCAGAGAACGCTCCACCATGCTCACGAACTCTTCTTTTTTCTCGAAGGGCAACTCTTCGCTGAATCGGTACCGCATTCCCACGAACATCTGATTCTCGGCCGTTTCCAGATTGAAGTCGATCTTCTGAATGGGGAAGTAGATGGAAGCGCTCACGACAACAGCAATCAGGCAGGTCAACCAGCGGTGATTCAGGGTTACGTTCAACACGCGAACATAGCGATCACGCATCCAGTCCATGATGGGAGCCTTGCGAATCTTGGGCGGCTTTTTGATGAACCAGCCCGTGGCCAGCGGAATGAGGGTTTGACTTACAAATAGGGATGCCAGCAGGGTAAAACACACTGTAAGTCCCAGTTCCCTGAGATAAATGCCCATTTCCGTCGGCTTGGAGAAAATCACCGGTAGGAACACAATGACCGAGGTGAGCGTTGCCGCAATGACCGCCACCGACACCTCGCGAGAGCCGATCAGGGAGGCCACCCTGTTGGAGTAGCCCTTGTGCTGGTAGCGGACAATATTTTCCATTACCACCACGGCGTTGTCCACCAACATGCCAACCCCAACAATCAAACCCAGCAGGGTCAGTGTGTTCAGGGAGCGGCCTTGAGCCCAAACAACCCCGCATGAGACCACCAGGGAAAATGGGATGCAGACCACCGCGATAACCGTGGTGCTGAAACGGCGGAGAAATAGGAAGAGGATGACCGAGGCCAGAACTGCTCCGAACAAGCCGGTTTGCTCCAGCTCCTTAATGGTTTTTTTGATTTCACTGCCCTGGTCTTCCCAGACCAGAAAGCTGATGCCCCCCAGTTCGGGATCATCCGCCATTTCCGCTACTTTCTGGCGAACCAGATCGCAGACCACCACGGTGTTCGCGGAAGATTCCTTGGCGATGCTGACTCCAACCGCAAACTGACCGTTGAGATGGCGACCCTGAGTAAGAGGGGGCTCCTCATAGGTGACTTCTGCAACGTCCTCCAAATGGAGGCCGGTTCCGGGAATGGGCAAATTACGAATAGAGTCTACCGTTTTAAAAGAACCAATGGAGCGAACCGTATAGCGGTTCTCTTCATTGCGGACTACGCCCAGAGAGCGGTCTTCATTGTTGCCGGACAACACATTCATAATGCGTCGAGCGTCCAGGTTGTGGCGCTTCATGGCGTTCAAATTCAGGTTGATCTTGATCTCTCTGGGGTTCACGCCGTCAAGAGCCACAGACGCCACGCCGTTCACCCGCTCAAGGGGGCGAATTATTTTGCGCTCAAGCAGCTCATAGTCCTTGCTCAAGTCACGACCGGAGGAGATCCGGGCCTCCATAATGGTTTCCCCTGTTTCCTGGGGATTGTAGCCCTCGGAAAGGGAGATGCGCTCCAGATCGTCCGGCAGGTCGGGCATGACCCGGTCGATTCGCTCCCGGATCTCTGTACGTTTCATGTCGATATCCGTTGCG
>JBNKOV010000194.1:0-8388 GCA_050294955.1 Holophagae bacterium | reverse complement strand
CATCACCTATGACGCGGGCACTCGCAGAAGATTGCCTGGCAGTTTGATGACCGATTCCGATGATGTTTGGACCGATGGGGCCGCTGTTGACGCCCATCACTACGCAGGTCTGGTTCTCGATTACTATTTCGAGCAGTTCGGCCGCAACAGCTATGACGATCAGGGCGCTCAAATCAAGTCTACCGTTCACTACGACCGCAACTATGTAAACGCATTCTGGAACGGTTCTCAGATGGTTTACGGCGACGGCGACGGCGTGAATTCTGTGGAACTCTCTGGCGGTTTCGACGTTGTGGCTCACGAGATTACTCACGCGGTAACCTCTTCTTCCTCCAACCTGGTTTATCAAAATGAGTCTGGCGCTTTGAATGAAGCCTTCTCCGACATCATGGGCGCCGCTGCGGAGTATTACAAGCAGCCTTCTCAGTGGGATTGGAAGATGGGCGAAGACATTTGGACGCCTTCCATCTCTGGCGACGCATTGCGTTACATGAACGATCCTACTCTGGACGGTTCTTCCAGAGACCACTACGATGACCGTTACACCGGAACTTCTGACAATGGCGGCGTTCACTGGAACAGCGGCATCGCAAACCTGGCCTTTGTTCTCTCTGTGGAAGGCGGAAGCCATCCCACCTACGGCGGCAGCTACACCGGCGTTGGCATGGACACTGCGGTTCAGATCTTCTACGTTGCCTTCACTCAGTACCTGTCTTCCTCTGCAACTTTTGCGGATGCTCGGGCGGCCTGTGTTCAGGTTGCAAACGACAACTACGACGCTGCCACCGCCAATTTGATTGATCAGGCATGGGCGGCTGTTGGCGCGCCTTCCGGCGGCGGAACCGGTGGTCCCACTGTCATTGATGTGGCTGTTGGCGAAACCTTTGCCTCCGATCATCCCTATGCAGACAACTCCAATATTACCTGGGAAGTATCCAGTCCTGGCGCTTCCTCTATCACCCTTGACTTCAGCCAGATGGACATGGAGCGCAATTACGACTACGTTTACATTAAAGATGGAAACGACAACGTGGTCGCCACCTACACTGGCCGTTACGCTCAAGGCGTTTCCGTAACGGTGAACGGCGATGTTGCTCGGGTGAACCTGGTTTCCGACCAGAGCGTCACCAAGCAGGGCTTCACTGGCGTTGGAACCGCGAACTGATTACAACCCCAATTCAAGCGACTCTAAAGAAAGGCTCTCTTCGGAGGGTCTTTTTTTATATCTACACATAATGAGTGGGGCTTTTGGAAATGCCTGAGTTCAGGTCATGTTGCAAGGGATCAGGTTTTTTTTAGGAAATTTGACCGTTTTCTCCTGCGTTTTGCGTTATTCATAGTAACGATTGATATTTGATTATTGGTCGAAATATACAAGTAGGAACAATGACATGACCGAGGAATTAAATCCATTTCAACCGCCTGAGGCAGAAATTGAAATGGCCCCAATGGAAACTGATGAGGAAGTTAAGTACTTCCCTGTAAGCAACCTGAAACTTGTTTTAATGGGCTTGGCAACCTTAAATTTTTATCTAGTTTATTGGTGCTACAAAAACTGGAAATATATCAAATTAACAGGGGAGGATATTTGGCCTGTTCCTCGCGCTATATTCTCAGGGATCATGAATTTCTCTCTTTTTCCACGGATTAGGTCGTCTGCTGAAGGAATGGGTCTTACTGTTGGCTGGTCGCCGACTGGGCTCGCCTTTTTAACCTTGATTCTTGGGATGACGTATAAGTTGCCAGGATCCTTTAGTCTCATTACCTATGTCGTGGTGTTTGGTTTTATTCCCATTCAAAATACCATTAATGAAATGAATGTGGGACAGCCTGAGAGTAAAATGAATCGATCTTTCTCAGGTTGGAATGTCCTAGCATTGGTGCTAGGGGGAATTCTCTGGCTCTTTATCTTCGCTGGGGTCTTTCTTACCGGTTTTGAGCAGTGATTTTTCAAATTAGATTAAAATCAATCAATTGAATTCATTTTTGACCCTGGTTTCCCACGGGTTTTCGGGCGCGCTTTAGTGCTGTTCCAGCCCTATTCGAGCCCGGCGAGTTCCTTCTGGGGGATGTGGGGGAGTATGGATCCCTTCCGTGGTTTTTCCATCTGCTCGCCAGGGGGAAGATGGGCTCAATGGCCTGGGAATTGCGGCCATCCCTACTCTTGTTCGAGGTCTTTCCAACAGCGAAAAAGAGTAGAGACGAGTGGCCCAATCCTGGGTATCTGGGCCGTTTCCAGCGCCATTCTCTCATTGGGTGGAAAAAAAGCTAACTTCTTTATTTTTTGTGTTTACCCTCTTCTGTGCAAGTTTTTCCTCGTCTTGGTCACCTTTTTCCCCGGTTTGGTCATGTATTTCCCTGTCTTGGGCATGTATTGCCACGGTTTGGGTACATTGAGCGCTGGTTTGCGCCAACACGGCGGCGATGTGAGCAGGTATTGCGGCGGGTTGGGTTGGCATTGCGGCGGCTTGGGTTTCCATTGCAGCGGGGTGAGGCTCAATTGCGGCGGCATGGACAAATTTGCGGAGATTTGGGCATCCGTTGCGCGGTGTTGAGCAGGTTCTTCGCCCTTCGTATCAGGATTGCGGCGGGTTGTGCAGGCGTTGCGGCGGCGTGTGAAAGTGTTTCCTCGGCTTGTGCAAGGTCGATCTGGTTCTAAGTCGTTGGTTCATTGTTCCTTGTTTTGTATTCCATGGGGAAAGCAGCCATGGCGATCATCTTTTCAACCTTGCCCTCTGTTTTGGCGGGGCGATCCCTGTCCTTTTTCGCCACAACCCTGAAAGCAGTGTCCATTTTCCAGGACATTATCGCCTTGGCTTGGGGTTGGAATAGGCGAGAGGCGTGGCCTGAAACTTGCTCCTAGATCCATGGCTCCGGTGCGCGGTCGGGGTAATCAGTAAGGAGAGATCAACACGAATGCATTTTTTTTTCTTTTTGTTAGCCTTTGGCTCAACTCAATTAGAGGGTGATTATCAATTTCATGTCATCCAGCTTTCCAGCAAAGAAACAACCGTGTTTCGAGACTGGCGTTTGAGAGTCGATGATCGTGAGCTGTACACTTTTGGTGATAATGGTGTCTTGAAGTTGACCATTCCAAAGGACAGTGTCACCTTTGAAGTACTGGACAACCGCGATGCTGTCCGGTTTTTTAGGTCTTTGGGAGCAGTACCGGGACACTGAAAAAATAACCGTTGAAGTTGGGGCCAAAGGACTTAATCTTCATCAGGTGGTTTCCGCCAGCCGAATGTCTCAGAGTTCCTGGAACGTAACGGGGGAAATCGACGTCATTCAGCTCCATGAACAGCCCGAAAGAGGGTCTGCCCAAACTTCGGACCTGCTCAAAGAACGGTCCGAGGTTCTTTTGCAAAAAACCAACCTGGGCGGCGGGTCGCCCATCATCAGAGGCATGTCGGGCAACCGAATTCTGTTAATGGTGGATGGATTCAGGTTAAACAACGCGATCTACCGCTTGGGCCTGAACCAATATCTTAACACAACGCCAGGCAGTACCTTAGAACAAATTGAAGTGCTCAGCGGACCCAGCGGCGTGCAATACGGGAGCGATGGCCTCGGAGGCACCGTTCACCTGCGCGGGGCCGATCCCGCTTCTTTGGGCGATCCCAATTTGGAGTATCGCGGATTTCTCAGTTCCGCGGATTTAACCCACACCCATCAGGTTTCTGGTCATGGGAATGTGAACAATCTCTATGTTCAGGGTCATGTCAAGTTCAACAATTATGAGAACTTAGAAGCGGCCGATCCTGTTGGGGAGCAACTTGCCACCGGTTACGAATCCTGGGACGGCTCGCTGAATTTTACCTACAAACCCAATGCGGAAAATCGCATTCGGTTTATCAACACCAATTCTCAGGCGACCCATGTGCCCAGAACGGATCGCATTACTTCGGGCCGAGATCTCCTGTGGGAGTATCACCCTCAGAAAATGCAGCTTCACGGCTTGCGCTTCGAATCGGAAACCGCCCGTTCTTTTTCCGATTTCATGGATCTGGGCGTTGGATTCATGCGTCAGGAAGAGGGCACGCGGAGAATTTCTTCAGGAAATCCCAATCGCCTGACCGAGGATCATACCTTGGTGGAAACATTACAGTTAAACGGCACATTCACCAAGTTGACCCAACGTGTTCAGTGGGTTTATGGATTTGATCATCAGGCTGACACCATCGGAACCTCAGCGAGTCAAACCTTCTTCGACACTGGCGACACCTTTGAAACCGGCGCGAAATTTCCCGACGATTCCGCCTACCACACCTACGGGCTCTTTGGCGTGGCCGATGTCAGTCTTCGCGACGACATGCGCCTGAAACTTGGGCTTCGCCAAACCTGGGCTCAGTTGGAAGGAACCTTGGGAGAACCCATTGGCAGAGTTGACGAAAGTTTCGAGCATCTCACGCCCTCCCTTACATGGTCTCTCAATAAAGACAGCTACTTCTTCAGCTTGGGCGCCAGCCAGGGCTTTAGAGCGCCAAACCTGGAAGACACCCTGGCTCTTGGACCCAGCAACTCCGGTTTTGACGCCCCGAATCCCAACCTGGAGCCCGAAGAGCTTTGGAGTTATGAAGCCAATTTCCGCTACAGAGACGAACTCCATTATTTCGAGGCCAATGTCTACCACAGCCGCTACTCCAGCCTGATAGACAAAACCCCGGGAACCTGGTTGGGTTCTGATACCTACGATGGCGAGCCTGTCTTCATTTTGGATAATGTGGGCAAGGCTGAAATTAATGGCGTTTCTCTTCGCTACAGACAGCGGCTTAATGACCGACACGCCGTGAGCACGGACGCTTCTTGGACCGAAGGCGACCAGATCGACCAAAACGAGCCCATGAGACGCATTCCGCCTCTGCGGGGCAACCTGTCTTGGATCTTCGACACCGCCAAATTCAGGCTGTCGGGCGTCTTCAGTTGGGCGGATCGGCAGGATCGCCTTTCCTCCGGCGACATTTCCGATTCCCGAATTCCTGAAGATGGAACCCCGGGTTATGGCGTGTTGCACATCCGCAGTCGTTACGAGTTTTCCACCCAGTTTGCCTTGAACCTGGCCGTGGAGAATCTCACCGACAAGCTTTACAAACAACACGGTTCCGGCATCTACGAGCCGGGAAGAAGAGCCGTGTTGGAATTATCCGCTAAATGGCGCTGATTCAGTCCTGTTCCTTCAGCTTCTGAATCATGCGACGATCCCTCTTCGAGGGCTTGCCCCTGGGTTGCGAGCCCTTGTCGATGGTTCGATACAACTCCAACATTTCCCGAACTTCCGGGGTCACATCTGCGTCTTCGGTCAACTGGTAGTTCTTTACGGCTTCCGGGGCGCCGACGCGCTTTTCTAACAGGCCGGTTACCTTGTACTTATAGGTCCGGCCTTCTTTGCGATACCAGATCTCTTCCCCAGTTTTAATCATGCGATGGGCCTTGACTGCATGGCCGTCTATCTTGATCTTGCCGCCGTTTACCGCTTTGGCGGCCAGGCTTCTGCTTTTGAAGATCCTAACAGCAAACAGCCATTTGTCCAGTCGTACCGCGTCCAAAACAACCCCCTCGCGCCGCCCATATGGCCAGGCTCTCCCTAATTTTTACCAGACCTTGGCCAGACGACGCAAGCGTGTTCCTCGTGGGACCGCAATCTGGGAAGATCATAGTGACGCCTGCGATTCACGCAGAAATCCTTAAAATAGAAAAACCTGGTTGACAGATTGGGCCAGTAGAGATAATTTCATTACAGAGGTTAATGTGTCTTGACGTTTTCACCTGTAACAAAGAATTTTCTTCTATTTTCTGCCCGAATTTTGATCCTTTCGGCGGGGCTCTCCTGTTTTGGGTCTCGCGGCTATTACCTTCATTTTGAGAAGGTTGTGGCGGAAAAAGGCGGGACTCAGCATACCATCAACACCATCGCCCAGGACCAGCGCGGGTTTTTGTGGATAGGAACCCAAGACGGCCTTTTTCGTTATGACGGATACGAGTTCAAGCCCTTTAAAAATTCCTTTTCCGATCCCAACTCCCTTTCCGATAATTATGTGAGCAAGGTTGTGGTTGGGGAAGGAGGCGTGATTTGGGCCAGCACCCAAAGTGGTGGGCTTAATGGCTTGAATATTGAAACGCAAGAGTTTATCCACTATCGCGCCGATCCCAGCCAGCCCAACCATCTGGCCAGCGACGATGTGTTCACCCTTTGCCAGGACTCCGAAGGTTTGTTGTGGATAGGCTCCTTCCGGGGTTTGGATGTCCTGGATCCCAAGAGTGGTCTGATTAAGAGGATCCAGTTTAACCCCAACCCTGAAAAAGACACGGATCTCATGGTGCGAGCGTTGCTTGCAGACGGACCCGATATTTGGATAGGCGCCTATACGGGCCTGTATAAATACAACAAAACCAGCGGTGATTTTCAGGTTTTCAAGCACGATCCGGCCGATCCAGCCTCCCTTGCGCAAGATAAAGTGAGGGCATTGTTCAAGGATTCATTGGGGACGCTCTGGGTTGGCACAAATGAAAACGGCCTGAGCTGCTTGCCGGCAGGCGAGACCCGATTTCGTAGTTATACTCATGATCCTGAGGTAGTTGGAAGCTTGAGTCAAAATCAGATTCGCGTGATTCATGAAGATCGGGAAGGGCAGATATGGGTGGGGACCGATAACGGCGGTCTGAATTTATTTGACCGGCAAAACCAGACCTTCACCAACTATCAGCACGAGGCCTTCCAGCCAAACACCCTTCCCCACAACGAAGTGAACACGATCTATGAAGATCGGTCGGGCGTGATCTGGATCGGCACCTTTGGCGGACTCTGCAAGTTGGGTTATCAGACCCAGGCTTTCCACCATTTTTTTCACAAACCCTTTGACGAGAAATCCTTGTGCAGCAACGACATTGCGTCAATGTTCGAGGACAGCGCCAACCGGATTTGGATTGGCACCTGGGGCGGCGGCCTCAGTCGTTTTGACCGGGAAACCCGGACCTTCGAAAATTTTCAGGTCGGTAAAAACGGAGTCAGTCTTTCCAACGAGGTCACGGCCATCAATCAGGATCGAGAAGGCCGATTGTGGTGCGGCACATGGGGCAAGGGCGTCTCGGTTTTCAATCCCGACTCGCCCGGGGCGGAACGTCGAGATATTTTGATGGGAGACCGCGGCCTGAGTCATTCGCTTATTCGAGCCCTCGTTCCCAGCAAACAGGGCGGCATGTGGGTGGGAACCTGGGGCGGCAGTCTCAATTACTACAACCCCGAATCCGACCGCTTTGAGGTGTTTTCTCTCGGGAATGATGAGCAGGAAAGAATAGACAACCGCATTATTAACTGTCTGTTTGAAGATGAAGAGGGCCTTTGGATTGGGACCAATGCTGGGGGTTTAAATCAATTCAATCGTCAGACCGGCTTCTATAAAAATTACAAGGCGGATCGGGCCAATCATCGAAGCATCAGCCATAACCGGATTCGGGACATCATGCGGGACAGCGAGGGCACGCTTTGGATCGCCACCAATAGCGGGCTTAACCGCTTTGCCCCTCAAATGGGGGCATTTATCGTGTACGGCGAGTCTGATGGCTTGCCTGGGGGCGTGACCTATTGCATCCGTGAAGCGGAGAATGGCATGTTGTGGTTGAGCACCAAACAGGGGTTGGTGCGCTTTGATCCGGTTACCGGGATTTCTCACGCGTTTGACCAGAACGACGGGCTCCAGCATGATCGCTTCAATCAGGGCGCGGCCCTGCGCACCCGATCGGGCCAAATGCTATTTGGCGGCATTAACGGCTTCAACATCTTTAACCCAAACGACATCAAGATCAACACCCATCGCCCGCCCGTTTTCATAACCTCCATTAAGGTGGACAACACAGAGATTAATCCCAGTAAGCCTTTTCAACTCAATTATAAAGATCGAATGCTCACCTTCACCTTTGCGGCCATGGATTTCGCCGAGCCCGATAAGAATCGCTATGCCTTTAAATTAGATGGGTTCCACGAACAATGGGTGGACCACGGAACCCAACACGAAATGACCTTTACCAACCTGGATCCTGGCAACTACGTCTTTAAAGTCAAGGGGGCCAATAACGACGGGTTCTGGTACAAGACCAGCACCGATGTCCACTTCAAGGTCTTCCCGCCCTTTTGGCAGACCAAGATCGCCTACGCTCTGTTCTTTCTAATTGGCGTGGGCGGCGTTGGTCTCAGTTACCACCTCAAGGCTCGGTCTATGAAAAGAGCCATGGAGGCCAGAGCCCGCTACGCTATCGCCCTCGAAAAAGAGGTTAAAACCCAGGTCCTTGCCTTGCGTGAAAAGGATGAAGCCCTGTTGCAGACCCAGAAGAAGCTGATCAGCCAGGAGAAGATGGCCTCATTGGGCACCCTCACAGCCGGCATCGCCCATG